>CAYJIE010000043.1:4361-19087 GCA_964370145.1 uncultured Oscillospiraceae bacterium | reverse complement strand
AACGGCTTCATGCACCAACGTCTATAAAAACAAAAACCAACGGCTTCATACACCAACGGCTACACAAAAAGAAAACTAACGTCTTTATTCACCAATATCAACACACAAAAACCCCCCAACTTTGTGTCTCACTTGTCCCACCCCTACCCCACCCTTTTCCTCTCATATTACAACGATCGGAGACACCCAAATGACAAACACTTGTGCTTTTTCTGGAAATCGACTAATACCTGTTGAAGATGTGAGACCACTCGCTGGAACACTTCGCTGCGAAGTGGAGAGACTTATTGAAATGGGCGTAACCACTTATATTTGTGGCGGCGCTCTGGGTTTTGACACCCTCTGCGCACTTATGATAATTGAGAAGAAACAGCAGAACCCGAACATAAAACTGATATCTGCCATACCATTTGCCGGTCAAGAAAAACGCTGGGAGAAGGAAGACAGAGACCTCTATCACGATATATTGAAGTTCTCAGACGAAGTCATTATACTCTCGCAGGGATACAATAAGTCAGTTTACCATATCCGCAATCGCTATATGGTAGACCACGCCGACTATCTAATTCACTACGACGAAAAAGGCGACGGCGGCACTGCCTACACAATTGCATATGCAATGCAGAAGGGTAAGATCTGCATTGACTTGCACGCAAAACTAGGAGAATGTTTCACGTGAAACATTCTCCGTCGATAACACATCTCTACTTAATGTTTCACGTGAAACAATCCCCAACACAACAATTCCCAACACAACAAACCCCTAGACCACCTCTGCAAAAAACACTTACAGTCTACACCCTCCAACAGCGGCCCCACCACCTCTACAAGCAGACCACCTTCCAATAAAACACCTCATCACCTCCCCCACATCCGCAATAATTTAAATCAAACACAAAAATTCACTTGAAATAATAAC
This sequence comes from uncultured Oscillospiraceae bacterium, assembly GCA_964370145.1. Lineage (GTDB taxonomy): Bacteria > Bacillota > Clostridia > Oscillospirales > Feifaniaceae > CAYJIE01. Next base: position 18,168 of record CAYJIE010000043.1, on the reverse strand, counting down.
AAAAATGCTGTATAATAAAAAATACAGCATTTTTTATTGAAAAATACGCTTATTTTCGCAATTTACTCTAAATTGCATAGTAAAACTAGTATAAAAAACTGAAGTAATACATAGAAAGAGGTTTGTTTTGGGAAAAATAATTGCTTTGGCAAATCAAAAAGGCGGTGTCGGAAAGACGACGACTGCTGTAAATCTCGCCGCAGAGCTTGGTATGGCTGGGAAATCGGTTCTTCTAATCGACTTTGACCCACAGGGAAACACGACCAGTGGACTGGGTGTGGACAAGAAAAAACTCGCAAAGAGCATATATGCGGTGATAATGAATGAATGCACTATGGCGGAGGCGACAATTCCATGCTCTGCTAAAAATGTGATGCTCGTGCCCTGTGATAACAATCTAGCAGGTGCAGGTATCGAAATTGTATCCCTTGAAGACAGGGCGGAAAGACTTAAAAAACCTCTGCTCCTTGAGAGATATAAATATGACTACATATTAATTGACTGCCCCCCATCGCTTGAACTACTCACACTAAACGCATTGAATGCGGCGGACACAGTGCTGATTCCAACACAGTGCGAATTTTTTGCACTCGAGGGGCTGTCACAGTTGATGAACACAGTGAGACTTGTGAAAAAACTCTACAATCCACCGCTTGACATTGAAGGCGTTCTTCTCACAATGTATGATGGGCGATTAAATTTGCATGTTGAGGTCAAGAATGAGATTAAGACATTTTTCGGTGAAAAGATGTATATGACATCGATTCCAAGAAATGTGAGGCTGTCAGAGGCGCCGTCGCACGGACTGCCTGTGGTACAGTATGATAAACATTCAAGGGGAGCGCAGAGTTATCATGAATTTGCGCAAGAATTTCTCTCAAAAGGAGGTGCGAGATAGTGGCAAAACCAAGAGGTCTTGGGAAAGGGCTTGAGGCATTACTCGACAGCAGTAATATCGAGGTGAGCGGCGGTGACGGCGTGCGCATGGTGCAGTTATCGCTAGTTGAGCCAAATCCCGATCAGCCCAGAAAGCGTTTTATTGACGAGAGCCTAAGGGCATTAGCTGATAATATTAAAGAGAATGGCGTTCTTCAGCCACTGCTTGTTCGCGAGGCGAAAGGAAGATATGAAATTATTGCAGGCGAGAGAAGATGGCGTGCAAGCCGCATGGCAGGGCTTATAGAAGTTCCTGTTGTGGTGAAAAGCTACGACGATTTAAAGACTTTGGAAATTGCACTTGTCGAGAACTTACAGCGTGAGGACTTGAATGCGATTGAGCAGGCAAAGGGATATAAATTGTTGATTGAGCGTTTTTCGCTTACACAAGAGGAGCTTGCAAAAAGGGTTGGAAAGAGCCGCTCATCTGTGGCGAATGCGATGAGACTGCTTGCATTGCCTGACGACATATTGCAACTTGTCGAGGAGGGCGACATCAGCGAGGGGCATGCGAGAGCCTTGCTCCCACTGGAAATTGAATTTGCAAGAAAGCTTGCACATCAAATTGTCGCCGATGATTTGTCTGTCCGTCAGACGGAACGAATTGCAAAGGCGCCTAAGAAAAAGGAGAAAGAGGCGGTTGGAGCAGTTGACTATGACGCTGTATTGCAAAAAAGGCTTGAGTCTGCTTTTGGCAGAAAAATCACAGTAAAAAGCGGAGCAAAGCGCGGCAAGATAACGATTGAATATGGCGGAAACGATGACTTACAGGAGCTTTTAGAGAGGCTTGGCGTAGGAGAAGAATGATGTGATTGTTTCACGTGAAACAATGGAGGTAAGATGGGAGAAGAAAATAATAAAAAATCGCCGTCCTTGCAGATATATGCTCTAGTGCTCTTTATAGCGGCTCTCATGATTGTGGGAATTGCCGCGCTCGCACAGCAAAGGGAACTCGAGAATAATGAGGAAGTGCTCGAAGAGGTAAGGCGCTCGCTCATAACAAAGGACGAGCTGCTGTCAGAATTGCAAGACGAGGTGGAAGATCTAGAGGAGAAACTCGATGCACTCAATGACCAATTGCTCGCCGCCGCAGTCATGGCAGACGACAATTTTGACAGTGCAGAAAAACAGCAAAAGGAGCGTGACGAACAAGTCACTGTGATTTTGCAAGCACTCGGAGCATATGAGAGTGGCGAGACGGAGAAATTGGAAATACTACTCGCAAAGCTCGACACATATGAAATGAGGTATTTCGAGGAAAACGCCGAGCTGTTGGCGATATATGAAAAGATAACGAATGTAGAGAATTTTGGGGGAGAAGAAAATGCTTGATATTAAATTGATAAGAGCGAACACTACAGAGATTAAACAGGCGCTTGCAAGACGTGGCACGGATTACAGCGAGCAAATTGACAAGGCGCTAAAGCTAGACGATAGGCGCAAGGAGCTTATTGGCGAGACAGAGAAAAACAAAGCAAGACAAAATGAAGTCAGCAAGAAAATTCCGCAGATGAAAAAGGCAGGCGAAGACACAACAGAAATTATGGCAGAGATGAAAGCGATTGCAGACAGCACGAAGGAATTGGACGCGGAGCTTAGCGAAATTGATGCAAACATCCGTGAAATTTTGCTATATATTCCAAATGCGCCGCATGAATCTGTGCCGAGCGGAAAAGACGAGCATGACAATGTCGAGATGTCAAAGAGCGGCACACCGAGGGAATTTGAATTTGAGCCACTCCCCCACTGGGAAATCGGAAAAAACTTGGGAATTTTAGATCCGGACACAGCGGCAAAGGTCACAGGCGCAAGATTCCATTTCTATGTGGGACTGGGCGCAAGACTTGAGCGAGCAATCATCAATTTCTATCTAGACACACATGCGAGCCGTGGATATACGGAGGTTTTTCCGCCTTTCATTGCTAACAAGGCGTCGATGACAGGTACGGGGCAGCTACCGAAATTCGCAGATGATATGTTTAAGCTCGAAGGCAATGACTATTATCTCATACCGACAGCTGAGGTGCCACTGACTAATATTTATAGGGACGATATCATCGAGGGCGCAAAGTTGCCGATAAAATTTGCGGCATATTCCGCTTGCTTTAGAGCAGAGGCTGGCAGTGCGGGACGTGACACCCGAGGACTTATCCGCCAGCACCAATTTAATAAGGTGGAGCTTGTGAAATTTGCGAAACAAGAGGAGTCTTTTAATGAGCTCGAAAGCCTGAGAGCAGACGCAGAATTTGTATTGTCAGAGCTTGGACTTGCACATCGCACCGTGCTATTATGCGCAGGCGACATGGGCGCAGGCTCACAAAAAACATATGACATTGAAGTGTGGCTCCCCTCTTATGGCAGATATGCTGAGATTTCAAGTTGCTCTAACTTTGGCGATTACCAAGCAAGGCGCGCGGGGATAAGATATAAGAACTCGCCGACTGAAAAGGCGCAACTTGTGCACACATTAAATGGCTCGGGCGTAGCAATCGGGCGCACAGTTGCCGCAATTTTGGAGAATTACCAAAACGGAGACGGCTCAGTCACAGTGCCAGAAAAACTAAGACCGTATATGGGTTGCGATGTGATTAAAAAGGCATAGAATCAGTTGCGAATTGACGACGTTTCAATTGTATAAGTAAGAATACGAAATGTGGTGTAAAATGAGAAAGCACAAATGTCAAATTTGTGCTTTTGAATTTTTAAAACAACATCGCAAACAACACCGCAAAACAGGTATAAACAAAATTTGCTATGAGAGTTTTCCACAATGCTGTTAATAATAATGAATGTGCATTGAGTTGAGTTCTTTAATTTGGAATTTTCCGATGTTAAACAATACATTTAATGCACCAATAAAGCAAGAGGTTAACAGTATGGAGAACAGGGGCAAGAAAAATTCTGTGATGGCAAAGGTGCTTAAAGTCATGCAGATTGACAATTCTCGCAGCGACCATACGAATGCGCCAAATGGGGCATATGGAATGCTAACACAGGATGCAGAAGAAGAATGAATATGTGCGTGAGCTGGATTACTCTGGCTCACGCATCGTATTTATAGGCTGTTTTCTAGTTTCTGGGTAAAAACAGAGTGAAAAAAGCCCTGTTAAAAGCAAAATATTGATTTACATAAATAATTATAAAATTCACTAATAAAACTGTAAGAATGCGAAAAATCGTGAATAATCAATTGACATTTATGTAACAAAAAGTTAAAATAGGATTAATATTTTTTTAGGAGGACGACCATGAAATTACGCAAAATTCTATCTTTGGTGCTAGTGCTTGTAATGGCTCTATCATCAGTAGCGTCAGCGGCTGTGTACACAGTACAAGACGGTGATGTGCTTTGGAGAATCGCACAGAATCACGGAACAACATGGCAAGCGCTTGCAGAAATTAACGAGCTTGCTAATCCAAACCTAATTTATGTGGGACAAGAGCTTATAACAGAGGGCTATATCCCAACACCGGAAGTGCCAAAGACAGGCATTGAAGAAGGAACATATCTAGCAACAGCAAAAGGCTTTGCAGGAGACGTTGACGTCGAAGTTACAATTATTGGTGGCGAAATTGCTGCGGTTGAAGTTGTTGCACACAGCGAAACAGCAGGAATCGGAACAATGGCAATTGAGCAACTACCGGCAAAAATTGTTGCGACTAACAGCGTTGATGTCGATACAGTTGCAGGTGCGACAGTGACATCAAATGCAATTCTTGCGGCGGTTGAGGCAGTTCTGACAACTCCGGTTGAGTCAACAGGACTAAACGGAACATATGAGGCGACTGCGACAGGCAGAAAGAGCATCATCAAAGTTGAAGTAACTTTTGAAGATAGCATGATTACTGATGTTGTTATTCTTGAGGAAAAAGAGAGCGAAATCTATTCAGATGTAGCGCTTGAGAGAATTCCTGCAGAAATCGTAGAGTATCAAAGCACAGCGATTGATGTTGTTGCAGGTGCGACAATCACATCAAATGCGATTATCCGTGCAGTTGACAGCGCAATTGTTGCAGCTGGCGGAAATGTAGCAGACTATTCTGACGCTGTGGAAGTGGCAGTGGTTACAGAAGAAATTATCGATGTTGACGTGGCTATCATGGGTGGCGGCGCAGCAGGACTTATGGCAGGAATCACAGCCGCTGAAGAGGGCAAAGACGTAATCATCGTAGAGAAACTTGCATTTGCAGGCGGAAATCTACTTTCAGCGGTAGGCGTTATTGCAGGCCCTGGATCAAAACTACAAGAAGAATATGGTGTGGAGATGACACCTCAGTCATATCTTGAAGGCAAAATTGCAACAAGAGAGGCACTTCCACACACTCCATATTACACAGATAACCCACAGTTCACACAACTTTTCTATGAGCAAAACCAAATCACTTGTAACTGGATAATTGACCGTGGAATTGAGTTTGTTGAGCCTCCAATGGGAGTTTCACACACACTTGCACCGGGTTACTATCTTGGTGTTGCAAACTTCACAAATTTCCTAGTTGACACATTTGTTGAAGCAGGCGGAACAATCATTTACGAAACAGAAGGCACAGAGCTAATTTTTGAAGATAATGCGGTTAAAGGTTTCTATGCTGAAAGCGAGAGCACAGATTACACAATTAACGCAACATCAACACTTGTTGCAACAGGTGGATTTACTTCATCAAAAGAGCTAATCGGCGAATACTTCCCTGATTTTGTTGACATCTACTCAACAGCGATGGTTTCAAACACAGGCGATGGATTCAATATGATTACAGAGGTTGGCGGCGTGACTGAGGCTCTTGGCGCAGGCGTCCACAAAATCCCTGTAACATCAGTATCAAAAATTGATATCCCATTCTTTGCAATCATGTCAGGCGCAGTTCTTGTTAACAATGATGGTGAGCGTTTCACAAGTGAAAGCTCAAACCCACCGGCTAACACAGAAAAAATGCTTCTTCAAGAGGGTTCAACAGGATACTATATCCTTGATGAGAGCGATAAGCAAGCGCTAATGGCGACATTTGAGAGCATTTTCGTTCTTGGTGATGCACTTGAGTACTCTTCAATTGAGGAGATGGCGGCAGATCTTGATATGCCAGAGCTTGAGGCAACAATCACAAGATACAATGAAATGGCTGAAAACGGAAAAGACGAGGACTTCGGTCGCTCATTCAACTTCCACGCTCTAACAGGCGATACATTCTATGCAGTGCCAATCGAAGCAGGACTTTACCTCACATATGGCGGTATCAAGGTTGACCTTGGTATGCGTGTTGTTGACGCTAATGACAACCCAATTGAGGGTCTATATGCGGCAGGCGACATCATCGGCTCAGTTGAGGCGAAAGAGGGCTTTGGATACACAGCAGGTGTGACACATGCTCTATCATTCGGTAGAGTTGCAGCAGAGTCAATGATGGAAGACGCAGAATAAGAGTTTTGTCGTTAAAACTATATAAAACTGTAAAAGAAAGCGGACACCTTTTGGTGTCCGCTTTATTCTGACTAAATCTACTTCAAACTTTCTATCATCATTGCGCCGTCATTCTCTAAGATGAGCACCTTGACTTTAAGCGCCTTTTCAAGCGCCTTTACGGTGACATCATCGAGAAAGCGCTCTCTGTCATATCTAAGCATAGCGGCTGGGATGATGAGTTTGTCAAACAGCTTGCGCCCCTTAAGTTTTTCGATGATATCGCCGCCGGTGACAAGCCCTGCAACATCGATTTCCTCGCCGAAAAATTCATTTTCCACTGCCACTAAATCAACCCTTATATTCGGGCACTTCGCCTCGAGTTGCGCATACATCTCCTTTATAAAAGGATATGCGGCGATGCCTGTAACCGCAGTGTATATTCGCAGTTTCTTCGGATTTTTCGCATGTTCGAGTGCCGCCTCAAATTCATCTTTTAGCATGGTGAGAAGTCCGACACCATTTTCAAGTTGCGCAAATTCCTCGTAAAACTCATAGTCATACATCGGGAGCCCTGCCTTAATTAAGAATTCATCTGAAACATAGACAAGGCGGCGACCGCACTCTCTCTTTATTTGCGAGCCAAGAGAATATATTCTTGCGCAGACATCACGACAATCCTCTTTTGTCAGTGGTACGAGGGGATACAATCCCTCACGATGTTTTGACAGCCCCACAGGGACGACGGCGATGCTCTCTGCGCCGAGCTCATATAGCTCGGTTACGGTGCGAGAGAGTTCTTCTCTGTCATTGAGCCCCTTGCAGACGACAATCTGACAGTTTATAGTAATTCCTGCGGCAAAAAGCCTCTTCAAAATTGAAAGCGAGCTCCCTCCCCTATCGTTGCCAAGCATCCTGCTACGCAACTCGGGATTAGTGGTATGTACAGACACATTAATCGGACTGATTTTATATTCAATCATGCGCTCGACATCACGCTCTGACAAATTGGTCATGGAAATGTAGTTGCCCATGAGAAATGACATTCTCGCATCGTCGTCTTTGAAATACAGCGTGTGCCGCATATTTTTTGGGAGTTGGTCAACAAAGCAGAAAACACAGCGATTAGAGCAACCCCTCTGCATATCCATAATAAAGCTTTCAAAGGTCAGCCCAAGCTCATCAAAGGGCTGTTTTTTTATTGGTATATCGTGCACTGTTCCGGTGTCAGCACGCAAAGTGAGCGTGGGATTTTCGCATCTTGACATATGCATATAGTCAAGCACATCGAGAATATCCACGCCGTTTATCATGAGAAGTTCATCGCTGGGGCGCACAAGCCCCTCGCAGACACTGCCACTGTCAACAGATGCAATTTTTACAGACATAAAAGCCCCCCTTTCTCCAATATCTTGCGCACGGCATGTGCGGCTAAGATATAGCCGGCGACAGGCGGAGTGAATGAAATGCTCCCGGCTTTAACGCCCTCTTCACGGCTATGTCGAACAGGCTCTTCCCTGCTGTATAGCACATCAAGCTTTTTGATATTCGCAGCTTTCAGTTTTTTACGCATCGACCTTGCCAAAGGACAGACAGAACTGCTGTAAATATCGGCAATTTCAAAGCGCTCGGGATACAGCTTATCCCCTGTTCCCATGCAAGAAATAATTGAAACGCCAAGCTCTTGGCATGTTTTCGCCAAAAGAATCTTCGTGGGAACGCTGTCACATGCATCAATGACAAAGTCATAGTCGGCAATATTTAGCATATCAATATTGCTGTCATCAATAAAATATGGATATGTGGAGATGTGCACAGTCGGATTAATTTCAAGCATCCTCGCCCTAGCAACATCAGTTTTATTCGCACCGACAACGGAAGTTGTCGCCAGTATTTGCCGATTTATATTTGTGATGTCAACGCTGTCAAAGTCGCAAAGACCGACATGTCCAACACCACTGCGTACGATTGCCTCCGCACATGCGCCCCCAACTCCGCCAAGCCCGATGACCAGAATGGAGCTGTTTTTAAGGAGCTCAACACCGTCCATGCCGATAAGCAAGGCGGTGCGGTGCAAAAAGTTTTTATTCTCATTTTCAACTTTGCTCAAATTCTCACCTTTTTCTTAAACTTCAAGTTGATTTTGTCTACTCGCCTTGCTTATCAACGGCAGATTCTATTGCCAGCGGCAATGATTACCACAAACTTTGGGCTACTCCGCCTGTTCACTAATAGCAGATTCTATTGCCGCTAATGCCAAACCGCTATCAGGTGCGACTGTGAAAATCACCACAGAGCCATATGTCTCCACGATGGCATCGTCCAGAAGCTTTGCCGCCTCGGGCATATAGCTTGCGTAGTCTTCTTTTTGCTTTGCGATTCTCGCATTTACACTCTCTTCAATCACAGAAACTTCAGTGCCGTCCGCCACTTCGATGATTGCAAGTTCCTGTGTGCTCGCGCTGCCTGACAGGAGGACAAAATTGTCCACAGCGTCGCTCTCAAGCCCATATAGCGAAAGAGAGGTGTCTTTGTCCAATGCATACAGCGTGTCGGTATATTCAATATTTTCAAGTAAATTGTCCAAAAGTGCCTGTAAATCAGTGATTTCTTGCACAACTGCAACATCTTCTTCACCGTCTTGTGATTGGCAGGCGGTGAGCATAAGCAATGCCGCAGTCAATGCTAAAGTCAATATTAATAGCAGAATTTTTTTCATAATATCACCCTCTTATTGTCTATTCAACCGCCATCAAGCTCTCCTCAAAGGGAGTCGCCTCGGGGCTTGTCTCACTTGGCTCGCCGAAAAAGTCAGTCGGCTGTTTTACCATATGGCGATAGTCGCCGTCGCCGATAATTGCATTTTGTTTAAGGAAATCTAGCCAACGCATATAATTTTTCGGTGTGAGATGTATGCCGTCGCCACTGCTCTCCTCGTCAAGATAGCCCATATCATTGTAAAAGACGGAGGCGACATCGAGTAAAACGACATTTTTCATCTTTGCAATTTCAACAAGACAGCTATTTCTCTCGTCAATCGCCGCTTTGTTGAAAACTTCGTCGCTTTCCGAGCGGCTTTGCGTCACAGGGATAAGCGTTTGCACATATATGATGCAATCGGGATTTGCAAGGAGGATTTCATCAATGAGCTCCATATACTTTTCCTCGAAACGCAAATCGCCGTTCCAACCAAGTTCATTTATACCAAGCATGATATATGCTTTGTCATAATCCCTAGTGCGCACAGCGTCAATGACGGTGGTTTTCTCCTGCTCGCCAAAAGGCGTGATGCTCTTGGTAAACACGGTGTCCACCATGAGCGCCGTTGCGGAAAGGAAAGTACCTTCTTTTATACCGGTGTATATCCTCAAGCCCTCAGTCCGTGAATCTCCGATAAAAATGGCATCACTAAAATAGCTGTCATGAACTTCTGAAACCATCATACCGTTATACTCAAGCAAAACGATGGGCTCGGGTTTAACTGTAAGCTCTTCAGCACCATCACCTGTGTCAGCACCCTCGCCTGTGTCAGCACCATCACTTGTATCAGCACCATCACTTGTATCAGCACCATCACCTGTATCAGCACCCTCGCCTGTGTCAGTACCCTCACCTGTATCAGTGCCTTCACCTGTGTCAGTGACCTCACCTGTATCAGCACCATCACTTGTATCAGCACCCTCGCTTATGTCATCGCCCTCGCTCGGCACGACAACATCAGGCACGACAACTTCCGGAACAATTATGTCATCTTTTGGCTCAACTTTTTCTGGGACGACTAATTGGCCAGCCCCTTCGTTGGAATTGTCATCGACATTGAGGTCATTATCAGCGGCATTCGCAATTAAATCGTCGAGCAAGCCCGCATCATATGAAAACATCGTCACTGCCGATAAGAGGACAATAATGAGCACGACAAGCAGGAGCTTTCGACTTTTGCTACGGCGAGAGTTTGCCTCTGCCAACGCTTTTTGTTCGAGCTCCTTTAATATGTGGCTTTTGCCCACATAACGCTTTTCTCTTTTTCCTCTTTTTCTCGCCAATGCTTACTCCTGTATATATAATTATAATATCTCAAATATCTAAACTCTTAAATAACATCTTTTAGCTTAAAGCCCTTGCCCCAAGCTTCGCTGACCTCAACGAAAACGATGAAACTGTCCTTGTCTATGCTCTGCACAAAGGTGCGCAATTTAATTAGCTCGCTTCGTCTTACGACGCACATGAGCACATTTCGTGGTGCCTTTGAATATGCGCCGACTGCGTCAATGACCGTGACACCACGCACCATATTTTGCGTAATCGCCTCTGCAAGCTCCTCGCCCTTATCTGAAATTATCATCGCCATTCTCGCATTGTCCTTGCTGACAAGAATTCTGTCAATCATGGTGGACGCCGCATATAAAGTGGCGATGGAGTAAAGCGCTGTTTCCGCCTCTCCATAGACAATAGTCGCCAGTGTGATTACAATTGCATTGATAACCAAAGTGAGATTTGCGATGCTAACTCCCTTTGTCTTTGTGCGAATGAGCTGTCCAAGAAGGTCAGAGCCACCGCTCGTAATTCCCCTTGAGAACAGTATTCCCCCTGACACACCCATTATAACACCTGCGATTATTGCAGCGAAAAGTCGATCACCAGTGAACGCCGGAAGAAACGAAAAAAAGTCATATGACATTGACAGCGTAGTCGCTGTGATTATGGTCATGATGATTGAAGAGCGCTCTAGCCACAGCAATCCCAGAAGATATAGCGGAATGTTCATTGCAATTCCCAATACGCTGACCGGAACATCTGTTAAGTAGTTGAGCATCTGCGAGAGGCCTGTGACGCCGCCGCCGATGATTTCGTTTTGTCGCATGAAAACATTGAATGCGATACCGCTGAGCACACATGCCACAGCGATATAAAATAAATCTTTTAGTCCCTTTTCAACTTGGACTTTCCCCATATGAACACGCATTAATTTACCCCCTAGGCATCTCTGTGCCGTCGCTGTCCCTCTCACTCACCATTATTTCAAAGAGCTCTCTAATTCGCTCCTGTCTGCCCATAAAATGCAGATAGCCGAAAATCGCCTCAAGTCCTGTCGCCTTTGAATGAACAATCGGATTTCCTGTTTTTGATTTTGTCATCTTCGTGTTGCGCCCCAGTCGATATGCCGCCGCCTCGTCCTCGCTAAGATGCTCGGAAAGGCACATTGCGAACTTCGCCTGCTCTGTCGCTGAAACAAATTTAAGCGCACGCTTATGGAGCACCGCTGATTTTGCACGACTTTTCAAAATGAGATGCTCACGAACTAAGAGCTCAAACACCGCATCACCCATATATGCAAGTGTCGCCCCATTCATATCGCTTAGCTTTGTATCTATGTCTTGTACTGCCATTTCACTCCTTGCGGCGTGTCGAGTAACACCACGCCCATCTCTGCTAGTTTATCCCTAATTTCATCGCTTTTTTTATAGTCCTTTGCGGCTCTTGCCGCCGTGCGCATGGCGATGAGCTCTTCGATTTCACTGTCGAGCGCTTTTTTTCCGCCTTGGCAAAGGCCGAGTAAATCAAGCATTTCATTGAGGATTTTGCTCGAATTAGCAACATATTCCTTTGACGGTGAAATCTCGCCATTTGCAAGGCTGTTAATCTCACGCACCAATTCAAAGATTATTGAAATTGCGTCTGCTGTGTTGAAATCGTCCTCAAGTGCCTCAATGAATTTTTCATGGAAATTAGCAAATTTTAAGTTGCTCTCTTTCTCCGCATCGCTCATGCAATCAGCACCTTTATCCGAGACGAACTCGAGATTGTCCTTGCAGTTTTGCAGTCTTGCAAGCCCTGCTTTGGCTTGCTCGATGATATCCACGCTGTAATTAATCTGACTTCTGTAATGTGCACTGAGCATGAAAAAGCGAATGACTTCATATCCATATAAATTAGCGACGTCACGGACGGTGAAAAAGTTCCCAAGTGACTTGCTCATTTTTTGGTCATCGACATTAATAAAGCCGTTGTGAATCCAATAATTAGCGAAGCAGCAGCCATTTGCCGCCTCAGATTGTGCAATTTCATTTTCATGGTGAGGGAAAGTCAAATCGACGCCACCTGCATGTATATCAATGGTATCGCCGAGGATTTTTTTCGCCATCGCCGAGCATTCGATATGCCAGCCGGGACGCCCCTCGCCCCATGGTGTCTCCCATGCAGGCTCGCCGTTTTTGCTCGCTTTCCACAGCACAAAATCCAGTGGGTGCTTTTTCTTATCGCCCATCTCCACGCGCGCACCCGCCAAAAGGTCGTCAAGTGGCTGATGTGAGAGCTTGCCATATTCCTCGAATTTGAGTGACGAGAAGTAGACATCGCCGTCCACCGCATATGCATAGCCCTTTTCAATGAGCATTGAAATCATGTCGATGATTTCGGGGACGGTTTCCGTCGCTTTGGGATGATGTGTCGCCTCTTTGATTCCAAGCCCCTTGGCATCGACGAAATACTCCTCGATATAGCGCTCGGACACCGCCTTAAGGCTACTGCCTTCTTCATTGGCTTTTTTTATTATCTTATCGTCAATATCCGTGAAATTCTGTACGAAAATGACCTCATTGCCACGATACTCAAAATATCTTCTCAAGGCGTCAAACATGATAAAAGGCCTAGCATTACCAATGTGAAAATAGTTATATACAGTCGGGCCGCAGGCATAAATCTTTACAACGCCTTTTTCAAGCGGCACAAATTCCTCTTTTTTGCCTGTCAAATCATTAAAAAGTTTCATAAATCCTCCATTTGTTACTAGCTGTTTTGTTCACTGATGCAATGTTTGTTTTTTATAAAATAATTAGCGCCTGACACAACGGTCATAATCCCCGCTAGTATAAAGGTGATGTCACCAATGGTCGCAACGAAGTCGGGCATGGTTGAAAGACTGCCAAGCAAAACCAAAAGAATTGCCGCAAACTGCAAAAATGTCTTGATTTTCCCAAGCTTATCCGCTGCAAGCACTTGACCGCTCTCAATTGCAATCGCACGAAAGGCAGTGATGGAAAGTTCTCTCGCCACAATGATTAAAACGATGTATATATTCGCAAGCCCGAGAACAGAAAGACAGATGAAAGCCGAAATCGTGAGGAGCTTATCGGCAAGTGGGTCGAGAAATTTTCCTAGATTTGTAATCAAATTGTATTTTCTTGCAATCGTGCCATCGATTTTATCCGTAATCGCCGCAATTGCAAATATAAGAATCGCCGCATATATATGGTTGTCGCTCTCGCCCTCAAATCCGAGCAAAAAATAGACAAAAGCAGGTACTAATATTATACGAAACATCGAGAGTTTATTCGGTAAATTCAATATTTTTCTCCTTAAAACAAGAATAAATTTTACAGGCATTTTTAACTACATTGGAACATAGATAACCTATCATATCATTATACAACATATATGATGATTTTTCAATCAAAATTTTTGTAAATAAAATTTTG
>CAYJIE010000043.1:0-4261 GCA_964370145.1 uncultured Oscillospiraceae bacterium | reverse complement strand
TTTTGTAAATAAAATTTTGCAAATTTTGAAAGTCTCAAATTTTTCGTTTTAAAACAAAAAACTCCCCGTAAAGGGAGTTTTGATTGCTTATTATCGCGAACTATTACATCGTTGCGACTAAAAAGTTTAGCCCAACTGTAGCCAAAACAAACACAATTGCAATTGCCACTGTCCATTTTGACAGCATATCGCCGAGTGTTTTCCCCTTATTTTTTGAAAAGAATGTGTCAGCGCCGCCTGAAATTGCGCCCATTCCGCCGCTGTTGCCCTCTTGCATGATAACAACAAAAATTACAACCGCCGCAATGATAATTTGAACAATCGCCATGATAGTTAAGCTTGTACCCATAAGTAATCTCCTTTATTTTAAGACAATATCTCTATTTTATTAATGTAGCAACAATTATTCTACCACATATCAACGAAAAAAGCAAGTGTTTATTTCCAAAAAATTAAATTTAATTTAAAATTTATTGCGATTTACTAATTTTATGTTGAATTTGTCTATATAATGTAGTATAATATACTGACGTACCAAATGCGTTTAAATAAACGCACATGATGCGTTTAAATAAACGCACATGGCGTTTATTATAAATTGTAAAAAACAAATGGAGAATAAAAGCATAAATCGAAAGGATTTAATATTATGGTAAGAATTGAGACCAATAGCGGAGATATAGTGATTTCATGCGACGTGCTCACCTCAATTGCGGGTCACGCTGCAAATGAGAGCTTTGGCGTTGCTGACATGGCGCCTAAGAATGCGGCTGAGGGGCTTGTTTCCTTTTTCATGAAAAACAGCCACGACAAAGGCGTTTCGGTTACCGCTCTTGGCGGCGACTTGATAAGCATTGATTTGCATATTGTTGTGACATACGGGCTTAACATATCCGCAATCACACAGAGCATAATAAACAAAGTGAAGTACACTGTCGAGGAGATGACAGGGCTTAAAGTTAGCTCGGTCAATATCTTTGTCGACGCTGTGCAAGTATAGGAGTGTGTGATTTGATGAAAATTAACGGTAATATGCTAAGGGATATGATTGTGTCGGGTGCAAACAATGTTGACCTTGCAAAAAATCTCATAAATGATTTGAATGTGTTTCCTGTACCGGACGGCGACACAGGCACGAATATGTCACTTACGCTAAAAAATGGTCTAAGTGATTTTGCAAAACTTGAGGGGAAAAATGTCTCGGAGATAAGCAAAGTGGCGGCGTCAAATTATCTAAAAGGTGCAAGAGGTAACTCTGGGGTAATTCTCTCACTATTGTTTCGTGGAATATCAAAGGAGCTTGAGGGAGCAGATGAAATTGACGGAGTTGACCTTGCAAGAGCGTTCACAGGTGGCGTGAAAGCGGCATATAAAGCGGTTATGAAGCCGACGGAGGGCACAATTCTCACAGTGGCAAGAGTCAGCGCTGAAGAGGCGACAGAATTTGCAAAGACGAACAGTGACCCTGTGGCGGTTTTGGATAAAATCATTGAGACAGCAGAGCTAACCCTTGAGAAAACCCCCGACCTATTGCCCGTGCTAAAGCAAGCCGGCGTTGTGGACTCGGGCGGCAAGGGCTATGTCATGCTTGTAATCGGTATGCAGTCGATGCTAAAAGACGGCAAAATGATTGAGGCATCAGCAGACGGCGAAGCGGTTAGCACAATGAATTCAAAAGCGGACTTTAAAGCGATGAGCCTTGACGATATAGAATTTGCATATTGCACAGAGTTCATCATCAACAAGCATGATAGACTTAAGAGAAAAGACCCTGCGATTTTGCTGTCATATCTTGAGAAAATCGGCGATTCACTCGTGTTTGTTGACGATGAGGATCTCATTAAAGTGCATGTGCATACAAATTCGCCTGGGCGTGTTCTGCAAGAGGCGCTTAAACAAGGGCATCTTGAGAAAATCAAAATTGAGAACATGGTGGAGCAACTGGCAAGCCATCAACAAGAGGCGCAGAGCGAGGAGCGTGTAATTGCGGCTGCTGAAAAGAAATATGGATTTGTGGCAATTTCACCGGGTGACGGCATCACAGAAGTGCTAAGTGACTTTCTTGTGGATAATATCATTGAGGGTGGCCAGACCATGAACCCGTCAACAGAGGACATCCTCGCGGCGATTGACAAAACGCCGTCAGAGGTCGTGTTCGTGTTGCCAAACAATAAGAATGTTATCCTGTCTGCACAGATGGCGGTTGGGCTTTCAGATAAAAAAGTGTTTGTCGTGCCGTCAAGAACAGTGCCTGAGGGCTTTGGTGCGCTCATGGCTTTCGACGAGAGCCTTGAAGATGAGGCTTTGTTTGAGACGATGTCTGCGGCGATGAAGAATATTAAGAGTGGCGCGGTGACATATGCGGTGCGTGACAGTGAAGTGCAAGGGAAAAAAGTGAAAAAGAATGAGTTCATGGCGTTTAATCAAAATGAACTTGCGGCTGTTGAGAAAACTTCTTCAAAAGCGTTTATGAAACTGATTGGCGCTATGATAAATGAGCGCTCAGAGTTTATGACTGTTTTCTACGGCAGTGATATAAGCGAGGCAGAGGCGCAGAAACTCGAAGCCAATGTCAAGAAAAAATATGGTGAGAGCTGTGACATCATCTTCACAAATGGAGCACAGCCTGTGTATTCGTTCATAATCTCGGTTGAATAACAGAGATTTGCAGATAATTGCGGATTGTAGGTGAGACTTTTGAAATTAAGTCGAAGTCAAATTGAAGGTTTTATCATATTGCTCATTGCCTTCGTGGGTTTTTTCGCATTTCAATATGTGCAGGGGCTTGCGACGGAAAATGTGCGAGAGGAGCACGGCTCGATTGACAGCGAGGAGCTCAAAGAGAGCAATAGCCTCTTGTCAAAGGAGACGCCGAGCTTTGACAGCTATGAAGTTGATGCGGAAAAAGCCTTGAACTTGCTTGCGGGATACACATCGCCCGACAAGCTTGTGTGGAGTGTAACAACGACGCTTATAAGTGGCGAGGACAGTCTTGTGCTTGATGCGTTGCTACTAAAAGAATATGATGATTTTACCATCACGGTTTTTGAGGGGCCAAACCTTACAAAAACCGTGACTAAGGTTATGGACGAAGTGACGGTGGAGCTTACCAACAGCGGTAGTTACAGCGGTGTGTATACGGACAAGCACCGCCCTGAAGCGGTCATGGGTATGGCAGACATTGACATTGTCGCCGCACTCCTTCCCGAGGACATAAAAAAGGCGTCGATGGAAATACTGAATTCATATGAAGTGCTATATGTGGAATATGAGTTAGCAGACTTTGGTTACACCGAGAAATATTGGATTAGTCTGGATTTTGGGCTCCCCTTGCGCGTGGAGACATATGACGGTGATGCGCTCGTATACATGGCAGTGACAAATGAAATAGTGGACAGGACAGAGAGTTAGGGTGATTATGTTAAAATTCAAAAAATTTGAGCTCCTTGATATACCATGTATCAAGGCGTATTATATGCGCTGTGAATCAAGGGCTTGCGATAATACAATCGGTGCGGCGCTGATGTGGCGTGACTATTTCCAAAGCGAATTTGCGCTACTTGACGACACGATGATATCAAAGGTTAAATACTTCGAGGTCGAGGCATTCACGATGCCGGTCGGCGAAAATGTTGAAGGCGCCCTTCGTGCAATTGAAGAGTACTGCAAGGCGGCGAATATGCCGATGATAATCGTAATGGCAGTGGAAGAAGATGTGGAAAGACTGAAAAAGCTGTATAATTGCGAGGCGCATGGCGAGCGTGACTGGTCGGATTATTTATATAATGTGGCGGATTTAGCACAGCTAGTTGGCAAGAGATATAATGGACAGCGCAATCACATAAACTTCTTTCTAAAGAATTTTAACTATAAATTCGAGAAGTTGACGGCGGAAAATCTTCCGCAAGTCGTCGATTTTTACAATAGTTATGTTGTGAGCGCAAAAAAGAATTATGAGATGTATGACGAGGATCGCAGGAAAATCACGGAGATGTTTGACAACTTCGATCTATATATGCAAGAGGGCGTTGTGCTGTATGTCGATGATGCAGTCGTCGCATTCGCAATCGGCGAGAGGCGTTGCGACACATTATATGTGCATGTCGAGAAGGCGAGATATGATGTGCGCGGAGCGCATCAGATGATAATGCGAGAGTTTGCACGAATTCATGAGAATAATGTGCTATATGTGAACCGCGAGGATGATGCCGGTGATGAGGGGCTCAGACGTGCCAAGCTTGCCAATCATCCTTGCAAATTG
>CAYJIE010000042.1:0-19386 GCA_964370145.1 uncultured Oscillospiraceae bacterium | reverse complement strand
TGAGAGCCGCATAAGAGACGTAGACATGGCAGAAGAGATGATGGAATTCACAAAATCAAACATCCTTTCACAAGCTGCACAATCTATGTTGGCACAAGCGAATATGCAACCACAAGGTGTATTGCAACTACTCGGCTAATAAGCTGACAAGCGAAGGCGGAGGAAACTCCGCCTTCGCATTGCAAGAAGGGACTTTAGCAGGGTGAAAAAGCTTATCTTTTCGGAGGAAAAGGGAGCGGCGAGGAATCACCTTAACTCACTCAAATATCAATTTTGTAAATTCTCAAAGCATGCTCTGCATGCAGAGACAAAGCTAAAAAGCAAAAGTTCTTTGCGGTTGAAGAGAGTGGCGCAAAATTGAAAATTTGGGGTCGCCTTGCAACATTCGGCGCAAACCGAATATGCAACTATGCAACGGCGATTTGAACTAGCGCCTTAAAATTGACATAAAACCCATGCGCCATAGTTATGTATTATGCATATTGTATAAGGGAGGAAACCCAAAGGCATAGCGCCCTTTGTATGGTCCCTTTGGGCTGCAAAATTGAGCAGGTATATAATTGTATGGGCGGCGACTACGGTACCGTTATCATAGAGCCTACGAAATGAGGTTCTAAAAAAGTTTACAAATTTGAAAAGATAACTCTTGATTTTTGTAAATATGTATGATAATATGGTACTGAACTGCACCAAGGATAGGTGCAGAATAAAATATGTGGCACAGCCACAATTCATGGAGGAAAAATTTTATGATTATTCAACACAACATGCCGGCGATGAACGCCCACAGACAACTTCTAGGCAACAACAATGCAAACACAAAAGCTCTAGAGAAACTATCATCAGGTTACAGAATTAACCGCGCTGGTGATGACGCAGCGGGTCTTGCAATCTCAGAGAAAATGAGAGCTCAAATCCGTGGTCTAGACATGGCTGGACGTAACGCACAAGATGGTATCTCACTTATTCAAACAGCTGAGGGTGCTCTAAATGAAACACACTCAATCCTACAAAGAATGAGAGAGCTTGCTGTTCAATCAGCAAACGGAATCTACGACAATGAAGTAGACCGTGCGAACCTTGACAAAGAGGTTCAAAGACTAAAGCAAGAGGTTGACAGAATTTCAACTTCAACAAACTTCAACAACATCAACCTTCTAAACGGTGACCTTGAGTCAACAGCAAGTGTAACAGAGTACGCTGGTGTTGATGCTGGAACAACAGAGAATGTTGGTTCACTAACAACTGGTCAAGATTTCATCACAGAGACTTACACAATTGACCTTGCAACAATCGGTATCGATTTTGACAAGCAAGTAGAGCATGGTGAGGCTTTCACAATTTCACTTGAATCAGGTGGCGGTCAAAGCATTACACTAACTAGCCAAGTTGTAACAAATGATCTTGGAACAGCAGACAAAAATGCAATCAGACAATATGATAATATGGCTGATATCGCAGCATTGTTTGAAGGAACAGGTTTCATGGTTGGCGCTGACGGAGCACAAAATACAACAGGTTCAACAGCGATTGGCGATGCGGTGTATTCAGTAAGTGTTGTTGGCACAAAGCTAACAATCACACATGAAGGAACTGCAACTGCAGCTGTTGCAGATACATTCAAAGCATTTACAGCTCCTGGTGCTGCCACAGGTACAGCGCTTACAGCACCGTCAATTACAAATGCATATCAAGGAACATTAAACAGCACAAATGGTGGTGTAAATGACAACAATGCGAAAATCCTTGAAAAACAAAGACTGGATCTTGGCGGAGCGATCAAATTTGCATATGCTGCTGATGGCGCTGCAACAGGTGGTGTGACTGACACAGCGGGTGCACTTGAGACTGACACAAAATTCCTTGACACAACAACAACAGACCTAACAGGTAAGTTGAAAATGGCTACAGAGGGAACAAACTCAACTCGCACAACAACAACAATCACAAAAGCTGCGTTTGAGGCTCTTAACCTACGTGATGGTGACAGCCTAACATTCCACATTGCAGATGCTGATGCAACTCAAGTTCAAGGAGAGTCATACAAAACTGTAACATTTGATTATGTTTCATCAGGTGCGAATCCACTACTGACAAATGATGCTGGTAATGGTACATTCACAACAATTGAAGACCTAATTAAAGGTATCAATGCTAGTTATGTTGACAATGAGCCACCACTAGCTAAAGATGTTGTAGCTGCTGGTCTAGGAGATGCAACACTCGATAATGCTTCTGCTAAAGCAATCGGAAACAACGAAACAGGAATCACAATTACAGTTGCTGGTAATCAAGCTTACGGCGATGATGGTGTTCTTGAAATCAGCCACACTTCAGTTAAGAAAGCTTCTGAGAGCATTGTAACTTTTGAAGACGGCGTTCGTGAGGGTTCAACTGTTCGTGTTAACGGTAAAACTTTCGAGTTCGTTTCAGCTGAGAAAAATGCAATCAAAGGCAACGAAGCAATCGTTGTTAATGCACTTGCAGGCGGCGCTGAGCTAACAGGCGCGCAAGCGGCTAAAGCTTTCAATGACTACCTCAACACTCAAAACCTTGTTGAGTACTCAAACAAAATCGGTCAAACATCAGGTGTTGACGATAATGTTGTAAGTATCTTCTCACTTGACAAAACAGCTGAGGCTGGTCAAGCTGCAGTTGACATCGCTTCAGGCGGTCTAACATTCCAAATCGGTGCAAATGGTCTTTCTGACCAACGTGTATCACTAAATGTGTCAGACATGAGTTCAATTGGACTTGGAATCGCTGACATTTCAATCGGTACACAAGACGAAGCTAATCTTGCTATCGACGTAATCGACGATGCAATCAACTTCGTTTCAGGTCAACGTGCGGAGCTTGGTGCTCTTCAAAACAGACTTGAGCACACAATCAGCAACCTTGCAGTTAACGAAGAGAACCTTCAAGCTGCAGAGAGCCGCATAAGAGACGTAGACATGGCAGAGGAAATGATGAACTTCACAAAGACAAACATCCTTTCACAAGCTGCACAATCTATGCTTTCACAAGCGAACATGCAAACACAAAGCGTTCTCAACCTACTCGGCTAAGAACTGCTTGAATTTATTCAAAATCTTGCATATTTGCAATAAACTGAATAAACAAAAAAGGGCTGCTTGCAGCCCTTTTTTTTGTTATTTATGACAACGTGTAGAAAAAACCAACTGATTTTTAGTCATAATTTATGCATGGGTATAAAATGTTAAGTTAATGCATTTTTTTAGTAATATATATAAAGTCTCGTGCATATATATACAAACAATGCATATGTGTACAGTATTATATCCAAAAAATACAGACTAATATATTGACAAATTATGACGTAAGTGTTATTATTGAAACAATATTGGAATCTATGTGTTTAAATTGTGAAATCTTTAGGAAATTCTTTAAGAGAACGGAGAAACTATGGCAGTAATAATTGAGAAAAAAAGCACAAAGCCCAGCTCACAAATAATCATTTGCTTTGACAAAGGAAAAAAGTCTGAAGTTGTCGAGAAAATGATAAAAGATGAGCTGCTAAAAGGCAAGACAAAGGACATGATTACCTTGTCTAGACTTGTGACAAAAGCAGTTGTTTATGATACTTATCTTTGCATAGAAGAGAGTTCCACAAATGATGAAATCCGTGTGGCGATTGCCGCGGCAGTCAGAGAAATGGCAAAAAACAAGCAAAAGGAATATGTAGTAGTATTCGATGATGAAAAATGCAAAGAAGAGCTATATGAAAGAGTGCTGCCGTTGATTTCAGAGACAGTAGACCTTATTACATATCGCTTTGAAGGATATAAATCAGAGCCTCCAAAAGAGAGCCCTGATGTGACAGTGAGCGTGCGCTCACCGCTTGCAAAAGCACAAACAACATCACTATTAAAATATGGTGCAAATATCGCAATGGGCACATGCAGAGCAAGATCTCTTATACATATGCCTGCGGATATCCTCAATCCAACTTCATTTGGTGTCATCTGTGAAGAATATGCGAAAGAATTCGGAATGGAGTTCACAAGAATAAATGAGGCTGAATTAACTGAGCAAGGATGGGGCGGACTACTTGCTGTCGGCAGAGGCGGACTGAATCGCCCTGAATGCGTAGTCTTGAAGTACCAAGGCGCTGGCGAAAAAGATCCATATACAGCACTTGTTGGTAAAGGTGTTACATTTGACGCAGGTGGATACAATATCAAGGCAAATGGTGGTATTGTTCAAATGAAAGTCGACATGGGTGGTGCTGCGGCAACACTTGGAGCAATTTGCTCACTGGCGGCTAATAAATCAAAATCAAATGTAATGGCAATTATGCCACTTTGTGAGAACTTAATTGGTAAGAATGCGTTTCTACCTGGTGTCGTCCTCACAATGCTTTCAAAGAAAACAGTTGAAATTACAAATACAGATGCCGAGGGTAGGCTCATTCTTGCTGACGCACTTAGCTATGCAGCAAAAATGGACAATGTGGACAGAATTGTCGACATCGCGACATTGACAGGCGCTTGTGCACTGGCACTTGGAGACGCCGCAGCAGGTGTCATGACAAATGACGAAGAGTTTTTGCAAGAGCTAAAAGACGCAGGTAAAGCGACTGGAGAAGAAGTTTGGCAATTGCCGCTTTTCCCTAAATATAAAGAGAGAATGGTTTCAAAAATAGCTGATCTGGTAAATTCATCAGCGCTTAAAAGTGCAGGTGCAATGACAGCAGGCAGTTTCTTAAAAGAATTCGTAGATAAAAAATCTTGGATTCATATTGATATCGCAGGAGTCGGCGGTTCAATAACTGATAGTAAATATGCGCCAATGGGACCAACTGGATTTGGCTCAAGACTCATGTATGAGCTCTGTTATTCAAAAATCATAAACAGAAAAAAGAAAGGTAAGAAGGTATGAAAAGACTACTCGCACTTATCCTAGCGCTTATGTTCGTGCTCGCAGCTTGCAGCAGCGGCACAGATAGCGGTTCAACAGACAGTGGCACTACAGATAGTGGCACTACAGACAGCGGTACTACAGATGCTGGCACAACAGACGAAGGTGCTGACACAACAATTGATGGACTTGTTCCAGATGAAGAGCAATTCATCAACTACTCACTTTACAGTGATCCCAAAATTCTTGATACTACACAAACAAACACAATTACTGACCTTGTAGTTGTTGCAAACACAGTTGTAAGTTTGACAAGACTACAAAAAGATGATGATGGTTCACTAAAGCCAATGCCATATGGTGCGGCTTCATGGACAAAATCAGATGACGGCTTGGTATACACATTCAATCTAGCTGACGTTGTTTGGGAAGATGGTGTGCCTGTAACAGCACAACATTACATGGATGCGTTCCTACGTGTTCTTGACCCTGCAATCGCATCACCTTCAGCAGAAATGCTTAACCCAATCAAAAATGCTGAGGCATATAGACTTGGTGAAGTTGGCGTTGAAGAATTCGGTGTTAAAATCATCAACGACAAAACCATTGAAATTACACTTGGTGAATTGGTTCCATACTTCATGGATATGACATACAATCCTGTATACAGCCCAATTCGTCTTGATGTAATGGAGCAACACGGTAGCACATATGGTACTGAGCCTGACACTCTAATCGCATGTGGTGCGTTTAAGGTTGAAGAGTGGGTGCATGATTCACATGTTAAACTTGTGAAAAACCCAACATATTTTGAGACCGATCAATCACTTCTTGAGGAAATCAACTTCAAAATTATTAAAGACTCAAATGCTATCATGGCAGAGCTATTTAGTGGTACAATTGACCGTTCATCAGTTTCTGTCAAAGAGTGGAGAGAGAAATTTATCGAGCAAGGCGACCACAACTACGGCGACTACGTTCTTGCTGGCACATACATTCTAATTCCTAACACAACTTGGACAGATGAGAATGGTGTAGCACTTCTTTCAAATGCAAAAATCAGACAAGCGCTTTCTTCAGCACTAAACCGTGCAGAAGTTGCTGATATCGTTGCAGGTGGACTCGCAGTTCCTGCAGAGGGCTTTGTTCCTTCAATCATCACTGTTGATGGTCAAAACTACAGAACAACAACAGGATATTCTGCGGTTGAAGCACACATATCAGCTGATCCAAAAGCACTATTCATTGAAGGTCTAACAGAGCTTGGTGTAGACCCAGATCCAACAAAATACACAATTGACTATCTAGTTAGATCAACAACAGCTACAAGTAAAGACCAAGCTGAGTACTTCTATGAAGTGTTCAAATCAGCAATCGGTGTTGAGCTTGAAATCCGTCAAGTTGAGTCTGCTGTTGGTCGTGAGATCACAATGGCTGGCGATTATGGTATGACATACACAACATACTACTCAGATTACAATGATCCTAACGCATTGCTTTCATCATGGATTTCATCAAGCACAAACAGCTACAACACAGGCTGGACAAATGCTGCTTATGATGAGGCAATGGCAAAAGCAAATTCTTCAACATCAACAGAAGAGAGACTCGAGCTATTCAAAGAGGCAGAGAGAGTATTCATCGAGCAAGATTGCGCTATCATCCCAGTTTACCATCCAATGAGCTCAATGATGACAGCAAAATATGTTCAAGGGTTTGAGGCAGAGGCGTCAGGCTTCGCTCCAACACTCTTCGCAACAGTTTGGACATCAGGAAGATAATAAAAAATCCAGATTGATGTTATCGGTTTAATACTATTAAATTTGGCGGGAAAGTGAGAAGACGGCGAAAGTTATCTTTGAGCTTTCCTGCCAAGTGGATATGAGAGAACTATGACATAAAAAACACAAACTTGAGAAAAGGAGACTAAGCATGAAAAAATTAATGGCATTAGTTTTGCTCTTGTCACTTTCACTTGCTGCTTGTTCACCTGCTACTGATTCTGGTACAGATACAAGCACAGGTACAGGTACAGACACGAGCACAGGGACAGACACAAGCACAGGCACAGATACTGAAGATAAGAACACTGCAGTTGACAAGAATGGTGTAGAATGGGTTCTCAATGATGAGCAAGTAATTAACTACTCACTTTATGGTGATCCAAAAACACTGGACATTACACAAACAAGTTCTTCAACAGACTTTGTTGTGGCATGTAACACAACTGTAAGCCTTACAAGAGTCGATAGAATTGATGGAAATATCGAATATCTGCCATATGGTGCGGCTTCATGGGACAAGTCAGATGACGGAATGGTCTATACTTTCTACCTAGCCGATGTAGTATGGGAAGATGGTGTGCCAGTAACAGCTCAACATTATGTTGACGCTTTTAGAAGAATGGCTGATCCTGCGGTTGCTTCAACAAACAGCGACATGGTGTCACCGATTTTAAATGCTGCTGCTATCAGTGCAGGAGATATGCCGATTGAAGAACTCGGCGCTGTTGCAATTGATGAGAAGACTCTTCAAATTACTCTACAAAACTTTGTGCCATATTTCATGGATTACACATATGGTGCAACATACACACCAGTTCGTCTTGATGTAATTGAGCAACATGGTAGTGGATATGGTTCAGATGCGGATAAAGTAATCGCTTGCGGTGCTTTCAAGCTTGAAGAATGGGTACATGACTCACATATCACACTAGTTAAAAACCCAACATATTTTGAAGCTGATACAGTTTATATTGAGCAAATCAATATGAAAGTTATTAAAGATGTCAATGCTATTCTAGCTGAGCTTTTTAGCATGAATATCGACCGCGCATCAGTTTCTATTACAGAGTGGAGAGAGAGATTCATCGAAGCTGGAAACCACAACTACGGTGATTTCATCCTACCTGGAACAAATATGATTTTCATGAACACAGGATATGTTGATCCTAACACAGGTGTTAACATTCTTGGCAATGCAAACATCAGAAAAGCGATTTCAGCAGCAATTGACCGTGAGGAAGCAGGAAATCTAATTTCTGGCGGACTTGCAGTTCCAGCTGAGGGAATTGTTTCAGTTACTACAAACTGTGGTCCTGTTAACTACCGTGACGCAGCTGGCTACAACCCAATTGCAGCACATCTAGAACTCGACCCAAAAGAGACATTTATAAAAGGACTTGAGGAACTCGGAGTAGACACTGATCCTTCACTGTACACAATCAACTTCCTAGTTAAGAGCACAAGTGCTGTTGACAAGGACAGAGCTGAGTACTACTATGAAGTTTTCAAAGAGAAAATCGGCTTCACACTTGAAATTGTACAAGTTGAGTCTGCGATCGGTAGAGAGATGCAACTAGCTGGTGACTACGGATTTACAACAACAACTCACTACGCTGATATCAACGATCCATATTCACTTCTTATCCCTTGGACAACTGAGAATAGTAACTACTATGATCTTGGCTGGAACAGTGAGACATATGATGCGAATCTAAAAGCAGCGGCAGAAGAGCTTGATAACGACAAACGTATCGAGTACTTCAAAGCAGCTGAAAAAGAGATCGTAGAAGAGCAAGCGGTTATCATCCCAGTTTACCACCCAATGAGCTCAATGATGACAGGTAAGTATCTACATGACCTGTTCCAAGAGCCAATGGGACCAACCCTATTCTATAATGTATTTATTTCTGAGAAATAAATAACTGAGTATGTCGGTCGGATTTCATTGGAATACGATTTGAAATTCGACCGACTTATCATGCCAAAAATGACGTAATTCTGATAACAAAGCAAAATTATATGAAATATTAAGGAGGCAAATTGTGAAAAAATATATCGTTAGGCGATTTATGTCAATGATTATTACCAGCTTGCTTGTAATAACAGCGACATATTTCCTAATGCACGCAGTACCTGGTAACCCATTGGGTGATATGGTACTGGACTTGCCAGATGACGTAAGAGATAACTACATGGCGAAGTATGGTCTTGATAAACCAGTTTACGAGCAATACTTCATTTACATGAAGAATCTTTTTACAGAATTTGACTTAGGTGAATCAATTGTATATCCTGGACGTCAAATCAATGACATTCTAGCACAAGGCGTGCCCGTTTCAGCACAAATTGGTATTCAAGGTCTAATTTTCGGTATACCTCTAGGACTTGGTCTTGGTATTATCGCAGCGAATACTCGTGGTAAATTCCTCGACTATTTTATTATGTTTATTGCACTTGTTGCACTTTCAATTCCTAGCTTCGTATTTGCTTCACTCATGCAATTCTACTTCTCATTTACACTAGGTTGGTTCCCAATTACAGGATGGGGAACATTTGCACATACCATACTACCATCACTGGCATACGGTATCCGCTCTATCGGTGTAAAAGCACGTTACATGCGTACTAGCTGGCTAGACGTTATGAACCAAGACTATGTTCTTGCGGCGGAAGCTATCGGTATGTCAAAAAGACAGCTTACATTTAAGGTTATTTTGAGAAACGCTATTTCTCCGATTGTCACAATTCTGATTCCGGAACTTGCGCTAATTTTCACAGGTACATTCGTACTTGAGCTTATCTTCTCAATTCCTGGTATCGGAAGCTACTTTGTAAACTCTGTTACTGCGAAAGACTACCCAATGATTATCGGTCAAACAATATTCATTTCAACATGTTACATCTTTGCTATGTTCGTAGTTGATATTGCGTATATGTTGATTGATCCAAGGGTAAGACTAGACAAGGCAAAGGGGGCGTAGACAATGGAGAATATTAATAAGATAGATTTTAATGAAGATGATTTTTTAGTTGACTCGACATCTGATGCGTATGCAGATGTCATTGTACGCCCAAGTATTACATATTGGGCAGATGCATGGCGTAGACTTAAGAAGAATAAAGTTGCGATTGCATCATTATTCATGCTATTTTTACTAATTTTTATGTGTGCTTTCGGGCCATATATGAATGAATTTTCAATGACAGCACTTCACACAGACATGACTAATGAAGAGCCAAACTCAACATTCTGGTTTGGTACTGACAATCTTGGTCGTGATATCTTCACTCGTGTATGGATGGCAGGACGTGTATCACTCCTAATCGGTATTACTGGTGCTGCAATTAACGTTTCAGTTGGACTTATTTATGGCGGTATCGCAGGATATTTCGGCGGTGCAGTAGACAATCTAATGATGCGTCTAGTTGACTTCATCGGATGTGTACCAAAAATGCTAGTTATTATCCTCGTTTCAATGATCCTAGAGCCATCGATTGGGTCTCTGATTTTTGCCCTCACGATATCCGGATGGACCGGAACGGCGCGGATGATTCGTGGTCGTGTGCTCGGGCTTAAATCACATGAATTTGTGCACGCTTCAGTAGCTCTTGGTGGCTCGCCTGCACATATCATCTTTACTCACATGGTACCAAATGTTGTATCACAACTTATCATTTCAACAACACTTGCAATCCCTGGACTAATTTTCGCAGAGGCTTTTCTAAGCTTCATCGGACTTGGTGTTACATCACCTGATACTTCATGGGGTGCTCTATGTTCAGCAGCGCAACAACAACTATTGTTCTACCCATATCAATTATTTTTCCCAACATTGATGATTTCGCTGACGATGCTCAGCTTCAACCTTCTTGGCGATGGTCTGCGTGATGCGCTTGATCCACGCCTAAGACAATAGTGAAAGGAGTAAATAAATGAAAGATAAATTATTAGAAGTTAATAATCTTGAAGTTTCCTTTCACACATATTCAGGTGAGGTAAAAGCTGTTCGTGGAATCTCATTTGACCTTTTGAGAGGGGACACAATTGCCATAGTTGGTGAGTCAGGTTCAGGAAAATCAGTTACATCAAAAGCAATCATGCAACTTATTCATAAACCCGGTGAAATTAAGTCAACATCAAGTATTAAACTTGATGGCGAAGAACTTGTAGGGAAGACATTTGACGAGATGAGAAAATACAGAGGACGTCTTGTTAGTATGATTTTCCAAGATGCACTTGCATCACTAAACCCAACAAGAAAAATCGGAAAGCAAGTCGCTGAAAGTCTTATTATCCATCACGGAATCAATAAGGACGAGGCACTAAAGCAAGCGATTGAAATGTTAAGACTTGTTAAAATTCCTGATCCTGAGCGTCGTGCGAATCAATATCCGCATGAGTTCTCAGGCGGTATGCGTCAAAGAGCGATGGTTGCTATGGCGCTTATCAACAGACCTAAAGTTCTTATTGCCGATGAGCCTACAACAGCTCTTGACGTTACAGTTCAAGCGCAAATCATGAAGCTTATCGATGATATGAAAAAAGAAATCGGTTCTTCAATCATTCTAATTACTCATGACCTTGGTGTTGTAGCAGGTACTGCTTCACAAGTTTATGTTATGTATGGCGGAAAGATTGTTGAGCATGGTTCAACAAATGAAATCTTCTACAATCCAAAGCACCCATATACATGGGCGCTACTAAACTCTGTGCCTCATCTTAACATTGAGCACAAAGAGGAGCTATTTTCAATCAAAGGTACACCACCGGATCTTCTCATGCCTCCAGCAGGCTGCCCATTCGCACCACGTTGCGAAAAGCGCCTAAATATTTGCAATAGGTTAATGCCTCCGGCATTCCTAATTAGCGAAGGACATGAGTCTTCATGCTGGCTGTGCCATGATAAAGCACCGCAAACAGAGCAATTTAAGAGATTGGAGGTGCAATAATGGGTAATTTAATCGAAGTAAAAAATCTGTCAAAGCACTTTGCAATTGGCAAGAAACTGAAACTTAAAGCTGTTGACGGCGTTTCATTTAACATCCAAGAGGGTGAGACACTCGGGCTTGTTGGAGAGTCTGGCTGTGGAAAAACAACATGCGGAAGAACTATTATTAATCTTTATAATGCAACTGGTGGTGAAATCCTTTTCAAAGGCAAGAATGTTGCTTCAATGACTAAAGATGAAATGAAAGAGTTCCGCCGCAAATGCCAAATCATCTTCCAAGATCCATATGCATCGCTTAACCCTCGTATGACAGTTGAGTCTATCATTCAAGAGGGACTTGTCATTCACGGTATGTTAAGCAATGAGGAGAGAAAAAACAGGACATATGAGCTCCTTGAGCTTGTTGGACTTAATAAAGAGCATGCGTCACGTTTCCCTCATGAGTTCTCAGGTGGACAACGTCAACGTATCGGTATTGCAAGAGCACTTGCAATCAACCCTGAATTCATCGTCTGCGACGAGCCAATTTCAGCTCTTGACGTATCAATTCAAGCACAAGTAGTTAACCTTTTGATCAAACTTCAAAGAGAACTGAACTTAACATATCTATTTATTGCACATGACCTTTCAATGGTTAAGCATATCTCTGACAGAATTGCTGTTATGTATCTTGGTTCACTAGTTGAGCTTACAACATCTGAAAAGCTGTTCGCAAATCCAAAACATCCGTATACAGAGGCGCTGATTTCAGCGATTCCTGTGCCGGACCCTGAGGTGGAGAAATCCCGTAAAATGATCGAGCTTGAAGGTGATGTTCCAAGTCCGATTAATCTACCAGAAGGTTGCAAATTTGCACCACGTTGCGCAAGAAGAAAAGACATCTGTGCAAAAGAAGTTCCAGCTATCAAAGAAATTGAAAACGGACATTTTGTCGCTTGTCACCTATTTTAATAATAGTAAAAAAGAGGTCAAATTGACCTCTTTTTTTGTATTCTACGAATTAATATGTAGAATGTTGACATTAGTTACTGAATGTGGTAAAATATGTTCAAAGGGAGTGGTATCATGTATGTAAATTTCAGTGATTATTCGGCAAAAATTCAGTCGGATGAAGTGACGGATTTTTTTGAACAATTGAATATTGACGTAAGGGGATATGGCACATGGAATGAAACCGACATCTCTAAAGTTGATGATTTTATTGTTCCTTCGTTTCAACTCACATATATTGAGCAGGGCGTCGGAGTGATTTCTAACCGTGGTATCGAATATGAGTGTAAAAGAGGAAACATTTTTGTGTTTTCTCCATTTGAGGTGTACTCTGCTTATTCGAGTGGTGGAGAACCTTTGATTTACAGCTATATAGCATTTGATGTTTTTCCGTATTCCATGAAAATCAAATTTGAGGAAACAATCTGCCCTAAAGGTGGTGTTTTGTATGAACATGAAAGTTTACTTGAATATGCACAAATGTTTAAGCGTTTAAGAGAATTGGTAGATGAAAAACCTGTTGCATTTAGGTACCATATTAAGCTCGGGCTCCTAAGAATGCTTGTGGCAGTTGTCGTAAATAGCGAATCAAAGGAAATTGGAATGTTTCAAGGCAAAGTTTCGTCGGATATTGTCCAGTCAGCAATTGCTTATACTGAAAAGAACTTGGAAAAACCAATAAAAATAGCTGAAGTAGCAAGAGCTCTTGGAGTGAGTGAGAGTCTGTTGTTTAAGTCCTTTGGACGCACTTTTGGTGTGTCGCCGTATAAGTTTTTAACAACTTATAAAATGAATAAGGCTGATGGTCTGCTGAAGATCTCTACAAATACCATAGAACAAGTAGCAGAGATGCTCGGATACTCTTCATCAACGCATTTTAGAAGCACGTATAAAAAGATAATGGGGCGTGCTCCATTTGTAAAATAATAATTTTATAGAATTTTTAGTGAAAAAATTAGTATTTTTCGTAAATTAGTATTGACAATTGTTTCATGTTATGGTACAATGTAATAGTTGCAAATGCAACAATGCCATGTGCGGATGTGGCGGAATTGGCAGACGCGCTAGACTTAGGATCTAGTGTCTTCGACGTGGGGGTTCAAGTCCCTTCATCCGCACCACCAACCCAGATTTTACCAATAGGTAACATCTGGGTTTTGTCTTTGTAGGTGTCAATAATAACCAATCAAGCTTCGGCTTTGCCTTGCTTTCTTGGGAAGGGACACTAACGGCTGCGACTTCATCCGCACCACCAACCCAGATTTTACCAATAGGTAACATCTGGGTTTTGTCTTTGTAGATACCAATAACAACCAATCAAGCGTCGCAAGAGCTTGCTTTCTTGGGAAGGGACACTAACGGCTGCGACTTCATCCGCACCACTAGCCCAGATTTTACCAATAGGTAACATCTGGGTTTTGTCTTCGTAGATACCAATAACAGCCAATCAAGCTTTGACTTCGCAACAAAAATGTCATTCACTGCGCACCCTCCAGCGGCCTAGTTTATCTAGACTCTGCGCCATTTGCAAAGTGGCAGCGATTTTGACAATGGAAGAATTATGGCAAGTTTTAATACTTAAGTTCTGGGAGTATCTAAAAAAATCTTAATAAAATGAAAAAAATATATTTTTTGTAATTAAAATTACTGAAATTCACAAAAAAATATGATATACTACCTTTGGTTAGTAAAAGCTAACTTGAAACAGGAGGAGAAATGATTGAAAAGAAGACAATATTTGATTTTTCTGAATTAATAAATTTTAGAGATAATCAAATTATAAGTAAGATTTTGCATAGAAGTGAAGATGCAATGATTTCGCTTTTCTCTTTTAGTGAAAATGAGAGCGTCAGCGAGCAAGCTAACAGTGAAGATATTTTCATTTTTGTATTAGAAGGCGAAGTCGAGGTTACACATAGTGAAATTTTTACAGCAAAAAAAGGTCAAATACTTGTAATTGCTAAAGGGACTCTTCACAGGGTTTATTCAAAAGCGAAAAGCAAAGTGTTGCAAATGAGTTTAATTGTAAATAAAAAGGAGAAAGAAATGGAACAATTTATTAAAAAGGTTAATCAAAGAGAGGTTTTGGACATGGCTGACATCGTTAGCTATGAAGATGGAGGAATTTCGAGCATTGCTCTAGTGCAAAGGGAGAGTCTAACGCTTACTATTTTTGCTTTTGATAAAGGGCAGAGAATTGCTTCTCACAGCTCAAACGGTGATGCTCTTGTGCAAGTGCTTGATGGTGAAGTCACAATAGACATTGATGGGACTGACTATAATTTGATTAAAGGGCAGAGCATAATTATGCCAGCAGGAACACCGCATGCGGTTACGGCTAAAGAAAAGTTTAAGATGATGTTAACTGTTGTAAAGCCACTGTAAGATTGATTTGACTGGAGGTTTATATGGAGTTAAAATATATAAAAAAAGCGAGCAAGTCCGAAATTTTCAGTCAAATAAAGTCGTGTGATATGCATATTGTTTTGGAGTGTTTGACTGCTTATACAAAGGAATATCTTAAATCTCATGAAATTTTGGAAAGTGATTATCTATACAAAATAGGGGTTGTATTATCCGGCGAAGTAATCGTTTATAAAAGCTATAATGAAGATGATTTAACTGAAATCAGACGAATAGGGCAGTTCGAATTTTTTGGGCATGAAAACGTGTACAGTCAAACGGATGTTAATGACTGCACAATAATTGCATCTAAGAAAACAGAGGTGCTATATTTTAATGGGAGCAAATTGATTTCCGATGACAGTGTGAATTGTCGATTTCGTTCTCAGATGAATATAAATATGCTTAAATATATCTCTCAGGTCAATCTTGATTATCAAAGACAAATTGAGCTTCGAGAAATAAAATCGCTTAAGGAACGCATTATGCTATTTTTGGCACAGGAGTCAAAAGGTGAGAAGCGTTTTGATATTTCAAGAAATCGAGACGAAATGGCGAGATATGTTGGTGCAACTAGACCAGCGGTATCAAAAGTGCTGGGAGAACTCAAAGCAGATGGCATGATTGATTATCATATGAAAAGCTTTGTAATTAAATAAGTCAATTAGGCGACTGTGTTAGTTAGCAAAAACTTACTAAACTGGCGACAATGAGGATAATAAATGGAAAAAGTAAGATTTATAGGAATTGATATTGGGACTTCTTCAGTTAAGGCTGTTGTGCTAGATGATAACAAAGCTCAATTATTTTGTATTAAAGAGACACATTTTGGAAATCCGCAAAAATATGCGAGGGAGTTGCTTAATAAAGTAGCTAAAGAGTATACAAATTGCAAAGTGCTTTTTACAGGGGCGAACGCCACTTTATTTGCAGATGATGCTTACATTAAGGGCGAGATTGCTTGTCTTGTAAAGGGCGCAAGATTTCTTTATCCGCAGTGCAAAACCTTAATTGAAATCGGGGCTCAAAACGCAAGATATATAACGAATTTATCTGATGAGAATGTTCCGATGTTTGCGATGAATGAGAGTTGTGCAGGTGGGACAGGTTCTTTTTTTGAAGATCAGATGCAAAGACTTGGACTGTCAATGTCAGATTATTCAAGGATAATCGAAAATGCGAATTTTATCCCAAGATTATCGGGGAGATGCTCTGTTTTTGCAAAAAGTGATATAATTCATCGCCAGCAAGAAGGAGTTTCGACTCCGGATATATTGCTTGGGCTTTGTCATGCGACAATAAAAAACCTTAAATCAACCATTGTTGGGAATTTGCCAATTCAAAAACCGATTGTACTGGGCGGCGGAGTAATTCAAAACAGTGGTGTAATTGATGCGGTTAAAACGGTCTTTGAACTGCCTGATGATGATTTTGTTTGCAATGAAGAAAGCGAATTTATCCAAGCATATGGCGCTGCATTGATGGCGATGGAAGAAAGCTCCACAATGGACATAGAGGATTGCCTTTGCAAAGCGAACAGTCATGGGGATGATGTCTTAGGAGCTTCGGCGATAAGGCTTGCTCCATTGAGTTTATCATCACAAGTGGAACTTTCTTCACCAAGGGGGAAGGAACTTCAAGAAGTGACTGAATGCAGCCTTGGAATTGATATTGGCTCGACAAGCACCAATTTAGTATTGATTAACAATGAGGGTGAAATTGTCGATGCACAATACTTAAGAACAAGAGGAGAGCCCAAAGATGTTGTTAAAGCGGGGCTTCTCGCCATATTGGATAAGTTTAGCGACAAAGTTATCATAAAAAGTGTGGGCGTCACGGGCTCCGGAAGATATTTAATCGGTAAGATGATTGGGGCAGATACGATAAAAGATGAAATAACTGCTCAAGCGAAGGCGGCGGTTTGTGTTAATCCGAATGTCGACACAGTTTTTGAAATTGGAGGGCAGGACTCAAAGTATATTCAAATTGCCAACGGTGCTGTTAAAGATTTTCAGATGAACAAAATTTGTGCGGCAGGGACAGGCTCTTTTATTGAGGAGCAAGCGAGCAGGCTGAATGTAAAACTAGCGGATTATGGCGACATTGCACTTTCGGCAAAAAGCCCGATTGATCTCGGGGAGAGATGCACGGTTTTTATAGAGAGCAATATAAACGCAGCGCTGTCAAAAGGCGCTAATATAGCAGATATCTTGGCAGGGCTATGTCAGTCGGTTATTCAAAATTACCTAACAAAGGTGGTTTCGAATAAGGCGGTTGGCGATAATATAGTTTTGCAAGGAGGTGTTTGTTACAACAGCGCGGTTGTTGCGGCATTTGAAGGTGCTTTTGGAAAGCGTGTGACGGTGTCACCATATTTTGCAGTGAGTGGTGCATATGGAGTTGCGATGCTTGCGATGGAAGAAATAGGTGAAAGAGAAACTGCTTTTCTTGGATTTGATTTGTCGGGAAATGCAAAAGAAAGTGAGAGCGAAAAAACAGTAGCGATAAAAAAGAATATTGAGCTTTTCAACAAATCAAAAGAGCTTTTACTAAAAGGCTACACAGGTGAAATTGACAGTTCAAAAAAGACAATCGGTGTACCATATGCTCTATTAATTCACAAATTATTCCCAATGGTTAAAAACTTCTTTGAAGCGCTTGGTTTTAATGTGCTATTGTCACCGACAAGCAATGAGGAGATAATTGAGCTTGCACAAAAATTCTCCAAGGCGGAAACCTGCTATCCTGTGAAATTAATATACGGTCATATGGCGTGGCTTGCTAACAAAAATGTGGACTACATATTCATGCCAAGCATTTTTACGATGAAGCATGAAGTGTCAAAAGTGCAAGATAACTATGGCTGTGTATATATGAACAGAGCGCCTAAAATGGTATATGACAGTTTGGGGCTTGCAAAAAAGGGGATAAAGTTCTTAAATCCTGTTTTTGCGGTTGACTTTGGGACGCCGACTATGGCAAAAGTGCTGGTGCAAACTGGCGTCTCACTGGGAAAACCAAAGGCACTTTGTCAAGCAGCCCTTATGGCAGGAGCGGCGGCAGTCAAGATGTTTACAGCGAAAACAGAAAAACTCGGAGATGAATTGCTTTCCTCAATTTCACCGACAGACAAAGTGCTCGTCATGGTCACAAGAGCATATGGAATTGAAGACCCTGTTCTCAACATGAACATTCCAAATGAGTTGATTGCAAGAGGTTATAAGGTGATCACGCTGTCAAATTTGCACGCCCATGATGTTGATTTGAATGATGAGTATGAAAATATGTATTGGCCTTTTGGACAACATATGCTCTCGGGGGCAAAGATAATTGCAAATCATCCGAATTTGTATGCGGTATATCTGACAAATCACGGCTGTGCACCCGATGCGATGATTTCACATATGTTTGCAAAGGAGATGGGGGATAAGCCTTATCTGAATATTGAAGTTGATGAGCATTATTCAAAAGTAGGTGTAATAACAAGAATTGAGGCATTTTTGCACAGCCTAAGCTCTAGGGACGAAGTCATTGTGGCAGATAATGCCGAGCAGAGAAAAAAACTAAAAAAGCTCAAAGTTGATATTGGAAAAAGAATTGACAAAGGCACCCAAGCATATATACCAAATTTGCACCCTTACAGTCATATCGTAGCAAGGTCGTTGCAAATGCAAGGCTATGATGTCAAAGTGGCAAGTGTGACGGATAATGACAGTATCGCACTTGGGCGAAAAACCACAACGTCAAAAGAATATCTGTCATATGTGGCACTTGCAGGGGATGTGTTAAAGAAAGAACAACAGCTAAACGGTGGAGAAATAGCTCAGTTTATTCTTCCTCAAACGCAGGGAGGAGAGACAGACGGCGTATATACTCGAGTAATCTATGACCACTTAGAAAAAGATAGTAAATTAAAATTAATAGTCAAAACAGTGGAAACACTTCCATTTGAAGAGGGTGGTTGCGACGACTTTTTCACGGCTATCATGCTCGGTGACCTTGTAAACATGGCGAATGTAGCAGAGAGAGAAACGCTCTTGCAAGAAGTTTTAGAAAGAGAATTGTCATTTGAAACGGTTTTAGACTTGGCGAAAAAAATTGAGATGCTAGGCAAAAAGAGAATAATGATAGTTGGCGACCCTCTTATCTTATACAACAATTTCTTGCACAGCAATATTTTTGAAGAGCTTGAGAGTCAGCAGTATAAAATGGTAAAAATGCCTCTTTCGGAATATCTGCTGTTCATGTGGAAACAACGAGCACACACTGAGCAAGAAAATGAAATTGTGGGCAGATATGAGAAAATGATCGCAAAATTGCATAGGACACTCGGGGATAATTCCCCATTTAGCAACGATATTGGGGAATTAATAGGAACC
>CAYJIE010000041.1:5713-19584 GCA_964370145.1 uncultured Oscillospiraceae bacterium | reverse complement strand
ATACCAAGAAATTTCTATGGGGTCTTGCAGATATTTACAATGAGTTTGCAGGGGCGGACAGTATCTTTGACGACTGTATAAGTTTGCTTTCTCTCGGAGATGAGCCTAATCGAAATACAGGAGCGAGTGATTATGAACTTCAAGCAGCAATTAACAAAGTCACCTGTTGTAATAGGATTGACTCTGTGACAAGTGTGAAAATATTAGAGGATGCATTGAAATTTGGAGCAAGTTTTGCGGTGCAAAACGATCCCAAAAAAGCAGCATATTTAAACGATGTTGTAGGTGGGAGAAGTAATGAATTTCTAAAAGAGGTTTATCTTCGTGTAGATTATGACAAAAGTAGATATAAGTATACTGGCAGATGTGGTGCTGTAATTTGTAGCGAGGAGTATATAAACCGTAATGAAGAACTAACTTTCGGCATACGGATAAAGAATTACTATACAAGTCCTAAAGGGGATAGGGCGTATAAGTATCTGATGGTTGACGGACTTGAGCGCATTTATGATAAAATCTTGGCGGACTTGGACAAGGGGCTGTCCGATGGGGGCTATATTCTTGCTGAAAATGCGTCGAATTTGCACATATATGCAACACATATGAGGAGCTTAGATGACAAGTACGCTCCGTTGCTCGATAAGATTTATGCAAGTGAAATCATGTATGCGAGCGGAGAAAAATCGATTGAAGATATTCGCAGTATGTATAACAAACTTCCAGAGTGGTCGAGAGATATACTTGACGATGGCATGAATGTCGCACTCAATTTTAACTTAAATGAAGCAATTAAAACTGCTAATTTATCTATGTTTAAGAGTAGCTCAAAAGACTATGTGGACCATGCAGCGGCAGCTAAAATCTTTATGCTTGGTGCAGGTTTAGCTAAAAATACGGGAGTTTTCATTAAAGATTGCATGAAAATAGCTGGAAATGTTTCTGCTGGAACATTCGGCATGTATAAACTTCCCCTTAATTTACTTGATGCGGCATGGACAGGAGCGATGCTTTTCTTAGACTCAGTTTCTTTTTTAGTCGCCCTTAGCGGTTGTTTGGACAAGGATAAAGTTGGTTTTACTTATCATGATTTACAGATAATTAGTATTGATGATGAACTTATTGATAAAGTCATAGATTATGCAATTGACAAAGTAACAAAAGATAGAATAGATTTTGGATATGCCACGCCACTTATGAAAAACATTAATTAGAAAGCGAGATAAACATGGAGAGTCTGAGGCTGATTTTAATGTCAATTTATGCTATGTTTGAATTAACGAACATCATACGAAGATTGGGTAAATACAGAAAAGAACTAAAAAGTCTAAACTGTGAAACCGAAGCACAAAAATTATTATACAAAAAGATTATGAAAAATGGTATTTTTGATTTTAATGACAGTGGAATTGTAGGAAGCTCTTCATCACCTATTATAATGTATTTACTAGGCTTTGGTAGTTTTGAGACAACGAAGGACATTAAAATGTTCTTAGCTTGCAGTGTTTTGATTATAATTTTCACATTGATTGATATAAGAGCAAGGCGAAGAAAACGAAGGCTAATCAAGGAGTTTCACGAATTACAAGCAAGACAAAGACTTGAGAGCGAAGCCCAGAGTGCAGAATAGTACACTCTTGCCACGAAAAAGACAGCTTTTCTTAGACTCGATTTCTTTTTTAGTCGCCCTGAGTGGCTGTTTGGATAAGGATAAAGGCGGTTTTACTTATCATGATTTGAAGATTATAAGCATTGATGATGAACTTATTGATTATATTATTGATTTAGCTATTGATATAAAAGCTGGACCGAGGTTGGATTTTGAATATGCTACTTTGATTGGTGATAATATAATGTTGGAGAGTTGAGTGTATTATGGATGATATTATGTATGAATTAGTAATTTGGTTTATTATAGCTATCTTTATTGTATCTGTGTATTTTATCATAAAAGAATCAATAAATAATGGTAAACTTATTTTATCATATGATATAAGCACACAAGAGCAACAAAAAGTATATAAAAAATTATGAAAATTAGATATTATAATGGTATTAATGCTTTGTGTAGGGTGTTGGAGGGATATGTTGCAGTGCGCGCGCTTAGCGATAATTGGCTGATAATCGGTTATATTTTGATTGTTATCTTTGATTTGTGCATTGTTGCAATAAAAAGGAAAAAGCATAAATTATTGATATTAGAACTTCAAGAACTTCAACTTTAGAAGAATATAAATTAAAGGTTGAGGATGAAAAACATTAATTAGAAAGCGAGATAAACATGGAGCGACTGAGGCTGATTCTAATGTCAATTTATGCTATATGTATATTTACTATTTCTACGAGAAGATTGGTAAAGTCTATAAGAACGCTAAAAAGTCTAAAGCCCGAAACTGAAGAGCAAAAGAAAGTGTTCAATAAAATAACAAATAAAGGGATCTTTTATTTAAATAGTTGTGGAACTGCATCAATTTCTTCATCTCCTGTTATGATGTATTTATTAGCGTTTGGTAGTTTTGAGACAACGCTGGACATTCAAATGTTTTTATTAAATATTGTTGTTATTATAATTTTCACTCTACTTGATATAAGAGCAAGACGAAGGAGACGAAGACTAATAAAAGAGTTCCACGAATTACAAGCAAGACAAAGACTTGAGAGCGAAGTGAGGAGTGCAGAATAGTACACCCTTGCAAAAAAATCCTTGTAGTGAAAACTACAAGGATTTTTTATTTTATTTTTCAAATAGATAATAGATGGGGGAAAAACTTTAGTGGATTTTTTGGCGGAAGGTTTCCTTTGCGAAGGGGAATTGCATGCCAGTTGTAACTTTCCACTCCTTTTGCGAAAAATCAGCAAGCACGCAAGGGGTTTAGTTGGTACACCCGTGCCAAAGCTATATAATCCGAACACTATCTTCAAAACTCACGATGTGTTCAGATTTTGTGTTATGCTCCGTATAACTGTGAGCAGAGACTATATACATTATTGAGCATTGCGGCACTTTGAGGGATAAAACCTATTGTGTGCTCGTTTTTATGCGAGTTTTTATGCGTGTTTTTCATATGTGTTGCACTTTATTTTAATTTGCATAGCATGAATATCTGTATTATTAGATTATTGCTTTTTTTCACAAAATATGTTATAATTATTTATCTATGACAAAATGTTATAAAATTAAACTAAAATATATCACTTGGAGGAAAACAATACATGTTAAAAAAGTGCACGGTACTATTATTCACACTAATCATGGCGGTGGGACTGCTCTCACTTGGCGCGTTTGCGGCTTGGGACGGCACTGCAGACAGTTCTTGGACAGGTGGAAAGATAACCACGGAGGCGCAACTTGCGCAGTTTGCGGTAATGGTCAACAGCGGAAATTCATTTGAAAATCAAACCGTAACTCTCGGGGCTAACCTTGACTTGTCGGGGAGTCAGTGGACACCGATTGGCGATAGTAATTCCTTCAAGGGCACCTTTGACGGCAAAGGGCACAGCATCACTGGTCTTACGATAGAGAACTCCACAGGGAGTGTCGGCTTGTTTGGCAATGTCGGCAAAAGTGGCACGGTGAAAAATGTCTCAGTCTCGGGCATAATCACCGGAGAAGTTGCTGTCGGTGGTGTGGTGTATTATAACTCCGGTACTGTCGCAAATGTCTCCTTCGACGGAACAATCACGTCAACACGCCTAGCTCAGGCTGTCGGCGGCGTGGTGGGAAGCAACGACGGCACCATCATAAATTCTTACAACAAAGGCACTATTAAGGGCGCCAAGGCTGCCTTTGTCGGTGGCGTGGCAGGAGCCAACAGCACCGGTGTTGTTGCCAATTCTTACAACATTGGCACTGTCACGAGCGACGGCAGTGCCGATGTCGGCGGCGTGGTGGGGTTGAATTATGGCACAATCAACTATGCATACTCCTTGTCCAGTGCTGCAAGCGGCGAAGTAGTCGCCAGCGATAGAGGCACGACCACCAACATCAGCACCTTTGATAACACCGGAGCTTTATTAGGCGTGACCATAAACGGAACAAATTACACCTCCTTGCTCGAAGCGCTCAATGCAGGTGTGGGCGTGTATAACGCTACACCGCCGAGCGTACTTGCAAGAATGTGGAAAACAAGCGCTTACCCCACGATTATGACCTATTGGGAAGACTATGCAGACGACACTTGGACAGGCGGCGAGATAACAACAGCGGCGCAACTTGCACAGTTTTCAAAGCTTGTCAACGGCGGCAATTCATTCGCAAATCAAACCGTGACTCTCGGGGCTGACCTTGACTTGTCGGCGCATCAATGGACACCGATAGGCGTTAATAATTCATTCGAGGGCACCTTTGATGGCAAAAATCGAGTCATTTCAGGACTTAAAATAAACAGCAACAGTTTTTTTGTCGGCTTGTTCAGCTATGTCGGCGACAGCGGCGTGGTGAAAAACCTCTCAGTCAATGGCGCAATCTCGTCAACGGGAGACACAGTCGGTGGCGTGGTAGGAGAGAACAAAGGTGCTGTCACAAATGTCTCTTTTGGCGGCACTATCTTAGCAGCGACTAGCTCTGCTTATGTCGGCGGCGTGGTGGGAGATAATGAGGGCGAAATCGCAAATTCATCTAACAACGCCACCATTACGGGCGGAGATATGGACGCAGTCGGCGGCGTGGTAGGAGAGAACAGCGGTACCGTCACCAATGTGTACAACACAGGTGCTGTCATGGGCGGCGACACTGCAAGAGTCGGCGGCGTGATGGGGCAGAACAGCAACATTGTCACCAATGTGTACAACACAGGAACTGTTGAGGGCGGCAATAATGCCTATGTCGGTGGTGTAATGGGGATAAACTCCAGCACTGCCACAAATATGTACAATACCAACGCTGTCAATGGCGGCGACACTGCAAGAGTCGGCGGCGTGGTGGGATACGGATCAAGCGGCAGTGTCAAAAATGCGTACAACACAGGTACTATCACGGGCGGAACTAGTGCCGCAGTCGGCGACGTAGTGGGGAATAATGCGAGCTGTTTATTCTCAGGAGTATATTACTTGAGCGGTTCGGCGAACGAGATATATGGTAGCAATTCTGGTCATATCTTTAACTACAAAACCTTTGTAACAAATGGCACTTTAAGTGAGGGGGTGAACATAGGTGGTGCTTCACGCACTACTTTGCTCGATGCACTTAACGCGGGTGCGGACGAGTTCAACGGTAGCAACACAAGTATAAAGGCTCGTGGGTGGCAAACAAAGGCGGGTGTCAATAGCGGTTATCCCACGATTATGACCCATTGGGAAGACTATGCGGACGACACTTGGACAGGCGGCGAGATAACAACAGCGGCGCAACTTGCACAGTTTTCAAAACTTGTCAACGGTGGAAATTCATTTGAAAATCAAACCGTAACTCTCGGGGCTAACCTTGACTTGTCGGGGCGTGACTGGACACCGATAGGTAATAAGGACAATTTCTTCAAAGGTACTTTTGACGGCAAAAATCGCAACATTACAGGTGTTACAATAAACAACGGCGAAAATCATGTCGGCTTGTTCGGGTATGTAGACCAAGGCACCGTGAAAGATGTCGCGGTCGAGGGTACTATCTCGATAACAGGCAACGCTGGCGGTATTGGCGGCGTGGTAGCTAGTATTTATAACGGCAATGTCACAAATGTCTCCTTTGGCGGTACGGTCTTTTCAACGGGACGCGTTGGAGTGATCGGCGGCGTGATAGGATTTAGTGAAAATGGCACTATCACGAATGTTTACAACACAGGCGATGTCACAGGCGCAGATGTTGATTTTATCGGCGGCGTGATGGGATATATCCAAGGCGGTTTTGTTACAAATGTTTACAACACAGGTAATGTCACAGCAATGAGCAATGATCTCGATGTTGGCGGCGTGGTAGGGACGCTCAGGAACACAGCCGTCACCAATGCGCACAACACCGGAACTGTCAAGGGCGGAATTAGAGGCGATGTCGGCGGCGTGGTGGGGATTAACAGCTCAAGTGGCACTGTCACGAATTCATACAACACAGGCGCTGTCATAGGCGAAGATAGCAGCAAGGTTGGCGGCATTGTGGGGCGTAATATAGGAGTTATCACGAATGTATACAACACGGGCACTATCACGGGCGAAGATAGCAGCAAGGTTGGCGGCATTGCAGGGGATAATGCTGACATAGGTGAAGTCACAATTGCGTACAGCACGGGCACTGCCACGGGTGGAACTTCTTCCATTGTCGGCGCCATAGCGGGAAACAACGAAGGCAATGTTGAAGATACATATTGCAAAGAAGGGTTAAGCCATGTTGGAAACAATAACGCACTCGGCAGTACCACGTTTTTAGATTCGGGCAAATTGGTGTCAATTATATATGTGGCAGGACATGGTACGGACAGCTTTATTGACGTAATGAACATTCTTGCGATAAGGTATAATAAGAACAACAGTAGCGAGCCACAGGCTAAGCTTTGGGAAGTTGCCGCAGGAAATACATATCCTACAATTGATAAGAGAGAGATAATTAATTTTGGCAGTATTCAAATCTCAGACATCTTTTATGGTGATACCCCGACGGTGAGCGTTGCTGGTCATTCGGGTGCCGCACTTACATACATGTGGAACAACACAAATGCGTTGCCGACACATGTGGGAACTCATGATATTTATATTTTTGCTGAGACCGCTACTCACAGAGGTGCTGTGCGTTTGCAGGATTTCACGATTACAGCCAAGCCGCTGAGCGCGAGCATGATAGCGGATATTGCCGCAGTGACTTACGACGGATCAGCGCATGTTCCCAATGTTACAGTGACAAACGGCTCGACACCGCTGCTGTTTAACACGGACTACACCGTAAGCTATGCAAGCAATACCGACGCAGGCACGGCAAAGGTGACGATTACGGCAAAATCTGGCTCGAATTACAGCGGTATCGCAGAAAAGACTTTTGTCATAAATAAGGCTACACTGACGGGCACACTTACGATTTCAAACATCGCTGCTGCGGTCAACGATACTCAGATCGCAGATATTAGCGGCATGGTCGGAACACATGGCACAGATTATACCTTGCAGTGGACGCGTGACAATGCTTACATCAGCGGCGCGACGAACGCAAATTATGTGATTACCAGAGCGGACGGAGGCACGACTTTGAGCGTGAAAGCCATTGGACAAGACAATTACACAGGCGAAGTAGGGGCAACGAATATTAATATTCCCCCTATGGTGCCAGATGCTCCAATAGTTAATGCAAATGCAGGAAACGGACAGGTGACTGTTACATGGACGAAGCCACTTGACGGTGGGGATGCAATTACAAAATATAAAATTTTGAATGGTACAAATTCAATTATACTTGCAAACACTGAAACATCATACTCATTCGTTGGGCTTGAAAACGGCAAAGAGTACACCTTTACGGTTAGCGCTATCAATGGAATCGGCGAGAGTAGTGGAGCTGTGGCAACGGCGACACCGACTTCTCCTCCTGA
Source organism: uncultured Oscillospiraceae bacterium (assembly GCA_964370145.1). Lineage (GTDB taxonomy): Bacteria > Bacillota > Clostridia > Oscillospirales > Feifaniaceae > CAYJIE01. The sequence continues at coordinate 12,082 of CAYJIE010000041.1, read as the reverse complement.
AGACGTTGAAGTTAATGTATATGGAAATCAAACAGATGAGCTAACTAAAATTCGAGTGATGGGTGATATCCATGAAAAATTGTCAATTAGCGAAATCATTGGAAACACAAGCCTATATGAAGAACTGCTAGCAGAACTTTCTCTATCGTATAATCCGATTTTAGCAGTGGATATTTCTGTTGGTGACGTTAATGGATATGTGCGAGTGGACTTTCCGATTGCATCAATGTATGATGGAAGAAATTATCAAGTAATACATAAAATGGCAAATGGGGAGTTCGAGACATTCACAGGAGTAGTGGAAAATAGTAATATACTCGTTAGAGCTAACGAAATATCATCATTTATGGTTGCAATTGAGGGTGCGGACGTAACAGAAGTAGTAACACAAAATCCGTTTACTGATATTGATAGTTCCGACTGGTTCTACGATAGTGTGATGTATGTTTACGCAAATGGCATCATGTCAGGCGTGAGCGAGACGCAGTTTGAGCCAAGTGCAACAGCAACTCGGGCGATGATTTGGACTGTGCTTGCAAGGCTCGATGGAGTGGATACCGAGGGCGGTGATATGTGGTACTCAAAAGCTCTTGACTGGTCGATTGCAAAGGGGATTTCCGATGGCAGTGAGGCAGGGGGAAATATCACTCGCGAGCAACTTGTGACAATGCTGTATCGATATGAGCAATCACTTGGCGGTGGCTTTACTGGTACATGGGCGTTTCCGCTTGACTTTGCGGATGCATCAAATGTGTCCGACTGGGCATATGAAGCGATGTGCTATATGAGCATGAACGGCGTGATTACTGGGAAAGATGGGAATGTGCTTGATCCAAGTGGTACAGCGACAAGAGCTGAAATCGCGACGATGATTATGCGTTATATGGAAATGAAATAAAAAGCATTAGAAATTGCAAAAGAGCTGCAAGGGTAGTTTGTATTAAACACCCCTGCAGCTCTTTTTGCTAAAACTTACCACGAAAACATACCATTGGCGAATATTTAAGGGCATGGGTGAAAAATAGGTTAATGCTAAGCTCAATTCTAAACAAAATCTAAATTATAAATTATATTTGCAAAATCTATTGACCAATCGTTCAGCGTATGCTACAATAACAACATTGAACGATTGGTCAATAGATTTTAGGGGGATTTGCTATGAATCAAAAAGACTTGAATAATGATACTGCTCACAAAATCGTGGAGAATGCAACGCTTCTGTTTAATAAGCATGGTTTTGCCGGAACTTCAATAAGTGATATTGCGAAAAAATCAGAACTTTCAAAAGGGATTTTGTATCACTATTTTGAGAATAAAGATGCTCTTTATCTCCATTGTTTAAATTGGGGCATTGAGAAGTTCTCAAAATATATGGACGATGCCACGAGCAATTTAAGCGATGAAGGTGATGTGATAGCACAAATACTCAAATTGCGCCTAAGTTTTTTTGATAAGTTTCCGCAATACAAGAATTTATTTCACGATGTTATTTCGCTAAAACCAAATCAGCTTGCTGAAAGTCTTTCGGCGTTAAAAATAAAAATGCGTGAGGGTAATCTTCGCCGCTTTAGAGCTTTGACAAAGGGCATGTTTTTTGGCAAAGGTATTACGGAGCGTGACATTATGGCATTTTTGACAATGCTTCAAAACAGCTCTCAATATATCTCTGACAACGGGGACGTTGAAAATTCCGATGCCTTTGAGAGTAGTTTAAGGCTCACAAAAATTTTTATTAACGGCTTAAAAACAGATATTATTTAAGGAAAGGATATTATTTATGGAAACTATTATTATATGTATTATTGCAGGGATTGGAGCGGGGCTTGGCACTGGCTTTGCCGGAATGAGTGCCGCTGTGGTTATCTCTCCCATGCTCATTACATTTTTAGACATGAACCCATATGAAGCGATAGGAATCGCGCTTGCCTCTGATGTTCTTGCCAGTGCCGTGTCAGCATACACCTATGGAAAAAACAAGAACATCGACATCAAAAACAGTAAACTTCTCTTGGTAAGTGTATTGGTATTCACTTTTGTCGGGGCATTTGCGGCAAGTTTAGTGCCGGCACAATCAATGGGAAACCTCGCTGTATATATGTCACTGTTTATGGGAATTAAATTCCTTATGAAAAAAGAAAGCGGCGATGTAAAAGCACCTAAGACAGTAAATGGCATATTGAAAATAGTACTCCCGATATTGTGCGGTGGCGTAATCGGATTTATTTGCGGTTTTATCGGTGCAGGCGGTGGAATAATGATGCTCACCTTGATGACAACTGTGCTTGGATATGAACTGAAAAAAGCAGTTGGTACAAGTGTGTTTATCATGACATTTACAGCATTTTTCGGAGCAGTGTCACATTTTTCACTCCATCAAATTGTACCAAATTTAACTGTGCTTACAATTTGCGTGGTGTCAACTTTGATTTTTGCACTACTCGGTGCAAGGTTTGCAAACAACGCAAAACCATTGGTATTAAACAGAGCAACAGGCACAGTGCTTACGAGTTTAGGAATTTTTATGCTCATTGCAGAGCGTTTGCCTACAATGGGTATTATGTAGATAGAATAATAGGAGAAAAGTATGTTTAGAATGATTTATGACCCAACTTATATATTAATAATAATCGGCGTAATAATTACAATGGCGGCGCAAGTAAAGCTAAGGTCTACTTTTTCAAAGTACTCCAATGTGAGGAACATGAGAGGGCTTAGCGGCAGAGAGGCGGCGGAAAAAATACTCAGAGAGCAGGGGCTCCATGAAGTGAGTGTGAGGCATGTAAGAGGGCAACTCTCCGACCACTATGACCCAAGAACAAAAACCGTGAACTTATCCGATGCGACATATAATCAAACCTCTGTTGCCGCTGTCGGGGTTGCCGCACATGAATGTGGTCACGCACTTCAACACCACCATGATTATATTCCGTTAAAACTTCGCTCAGCATTTGTTCCGATTGCACAACTTGGAAGCATGGCGGCAGTTCCGCTTATTATCCTTGGCTTATTCATGACCGGAAATACATCGGAATTTATGATTGAACTTGGAATTTTAGCTTTTTCTGCGGCTGTCCTATTTCAAATAATAACTCTGCCCGTTGAATACAATGCCTCGCGCAGAGCGGTCAGAGTGCTTGAAGATTCTACTATAATAAATGAAAGCGAAGTAGCCCCAACAAAAGCTGTGCTTAATGCCGCGGCGCTTACTTATGTTGCCGCCGTCGCTGCTTCAATGCTTCAACTGTTCAGACTTCTTCTCATTACAAGAAATAGGCGAGACTAATGCCTACCAAAGGAGTTGACATATAATGCAAGACAGAAAAATCCTCTTGATTTATAACCCACACTCGGGAAAAGGTGCAATGAAATCGGAAATAGGGAATATTGTAGATGTACTGACTGAAAACGGTGATATTGTAACTCTATTCCCAACGAGATATAGAAATCACGCAAAAGAGCTTGTTGAGTTACATGCAAAGCAGTATGATTTAGTCATATGCTGTGGTGGCGACGGCACACTCAATGAGACGATAAATGGCTTGATGACTTTAACAAAACCAGTACCGCTCGGCTATATACCGAGCGGCACTGTCAATGATTTTGCCACAAACTTTGAACTTGGCAAAACAATGGTAGATGCGGCGAAAACTGCCATAAGCGGAGAGCCTTTTGCATTTGATGTAGGCAGCCTCAACGATAGAGCTTTTTGCTATTTTGCAGGTTTTGGGCTTTTTACAGATGTGTCACATCAGACACCGCAAGAGTACAAGAACTTGCTTGGGAGAGTCGCATATTTTCTCGAGGGCGCAAAGCGGTTGACAAATATAAAGTCATATAAACTTGAAGTTAGTACAGAAAAAGATGTTATAAATGGCGAATTTATCTTCGGAATGATTACAAATTCAGAAAGTGTCGGCGGATTTAAGACCATGTACGGAAAAACGGCAAAGCTTGACGACGGACTTTTTGAATTGCTCCTTGCTTACAAGCCTAAAACTCCGTCGGATATACAGGCACTTTTGCAGTGTATTTTGACACAAACGCACAATCCACGTTATATTTACAGGGCACAGATCAGCGAGGTCAGCATTACAAGTGTGCAAGAAGTAGACTGGACTTTAGATGGCGAGCACGGCGGTGTATATGAAAATGTTGCGATAAAAAATCATAAGCAAACATTGGAAATAATGATAAATAAAACATAATCGGAGGACCAAATGGCGGGTTTAGTATTAGAGGGCGGCTCTATGAGGGGGATGTTTTCGGCAGGGGTCATGGACGCACTTCTCGACTGTGATATACATTTTGACTATGTGATAGGCGTTTCCGCAGGTATCACAAATGCAGTTTCATATATATCAAGGCAAAAAGAGCGAAACCTTGAAGTTATAAGAAAATACAGGCATGATAAGAGATATATGTCGCCGCTCAATTTTATTCGTCACCGCTCACTATTTGGGCTGGATTTTCTGTTTGACGATATTCCAAATAAATTAGTACCTTTTGACTATGAGGCTTTTAGTACATTCACAGGTATTTTAAAAGTTGGGATTACTGATGCAACAACAGGTGAGGCTGTTTATAAAACTTATGAAAACAGAGAAAATGTGGACAGAAAAGCAATGTTGCTACGTGCGACATGCGCAATTCCGATTTATTCTCCGTCGATAGAAATCGAGGGAAACCAATATTACGACGGCGCAATGGCGGATTCTATTCCAATAAAAAAATCTGTTGCAGACGGTAATAAAAAGAATTTAGTCGTTTTGACCCAGCCAAAGGGATTTGAAAAGACACTTTCTCGCTCCGATAAATTATGCTCTTTAGCACTTAGGAAAAAGTATCCGCAAATGGCAAAATTGATGCTTGAACGTCCAAAGATGTACAATGATACTTTATGCTATATTGAGAGCATCGAAGCCGAAAGCCCTGACGACATTATTGTGATAAGACCCGAGTATTCTCTCAATTCGTTTGAGTCGGACATTGCGGTTATAGAAAAGTCTTATCGACATGGATATGATACTGCTGTGAAGCATATTGATACGATAAAATTCTTGCAAGGTTAATTTTTTTAATGCATGACTATATCAGTTTCGTACATTTTAACTTGAATTTCGAATTGATATGTTTTTTTTGTTATGCCTAAAAACCAGCAATCACAAGAGGATAATTTTATATCTTATCTGTTTGTCCAATATTTAAATTGCTTTTTTCTTAAATCCCAAAGATAATTTACTTTTTCACGCTTTCGACCCTCTTTTTTGGGGCTTCCAAGTATTTTTACTCATATGCTTGGGGATTGTATCTATTTTTAATCAATTTTCTTAAAATAAAATATGGCTTTAGTTGCTCTTAGCTTTTGTATTGACGTTGAGAGTTGAGCAAAATGATATTAACAAAGTTATCATTATCAAAAATATGAATAAATGTCAAAAAAAACACCTATTTGTCAAAAATATAATCTATTAAAATGTCGCAGCATATGGTAATATTATATCGTTAGTTATTTATCTATCTTTTCAAAAGCTTGAAATCATGCGAAAAAGGAGCATCATGAGAGAGTTTATATCATTTTTACCTCAGGATTATGTAGTAACAGTTCTCATAAATGAATTATTATATGGTCAAAAAAGCGACCATGTTTTGAAAACATTAGAACGTGATAATTTAGCATCATCAGTAGACATTGAAAATATGTATATTTGTATCACAGGACTTAGTCAGTCACTTTTTCGTGGGCTTTTTGGTGCGGATGCTCCAACATATAGCGAGATTTATAAGGGTGCAAGAGCTAAGGTGATGAAATTTCTTGATGCACATGACATATCATGCGAAAGTGTCATCAATCTTTATTCAAAGAGTAAAAAATTCGTTTACTTGATGTCGGCAAAGAATGGTGGAAGTATCGACATAAAAATGATTGCAACTACGATAAATGAAGTACATGATGAGTTTTATAGGGATAATTTTGGCACGAGTAAAATGGCGAAAAACTATACCGCATTTTCGAGAAAGATAACCAATGCAAAAGATATACCAAGCGAATTTGAAAAAATCAGAAAGTTTGCCAAGTACAGATTTTTTCTTAGTGACGAATGTGTAATAGATGAAACTTTGTATGATGAACTTTATATTCGATACGACATAAGTATTCTCCAGCCAATCATAAATCTCCTCATAGAAAGTGTGCTTGAAAATAATATTGAACAGATAAGGACAATTACGGATACACTGTTTTCACAGCGACTTAGATATAGTTTTGATTTTGATTTAATCTTAGATGTCCTTGCGATATTAAAAGGTAGAATTTATGTGCTTATACGGGAAAATGGTGTTTCTATTGATGGAAATCTTGAAGATATTCTT
>CAYJIE010000041.1:0-5703 GCA_964370145.1 uncultured Oscillospiraceae bacterium | reverse complement strand
TCAATAGGAGTTTATCACGACATAGACGATATGAGCAAGAGCATATGTAATATGCTTGTAGAGCTTGCTTATAACATGAATAAGCTGAGCTTAAAATTTAGCGCTCATGTTGCAAAGACTGTGAAATACATTAAAGATAATTTTAGAGACGATATAAGTTTATCTGCTCTTGCTTCACATGTGAACGTGACACAAGAATATCTGTCGAGAACATGGAGTAAAGAAATTGGAATGAGCATTCCTGCATATATAAGACGGCTTAAAATTGCATATGCAAAAGAGCTTCTGCAAGATACACAGCGAAAAATTATTACAATTTCACAAGAGCTTGGCTTTTCTACCGCACATAGATTCGGACAGGTGTTTAAGCTTGAAACAGGCTTAACTCCAAGTGAATTTAGGAAACAAAACAGTGTTTCAAATCAACACCAGCATCGACAAAACGACATCGTTTATTAACGCATTGCGTTGTAAATATATTATTATTAAGGAGTATACTATGAAACTTAGGAACAAACTTGCAATGGCACTTGTACTTGCCAATGCGCTAAGTACATCAGCTATGGCGGCAAGCTATACAGTGCAGTCAGGTGATGTGCTGTGGAAAATTGCACAGGATTTTGGGACAGACTACCAAACACTCGCAAAAGCTAATAACATCAGCAACCCGAACTTAATTTATGTTGGACAAGAAATTACATGGACAGGTGGCGTGGAAACAACACCAACTCCAGAGATTGCAAAAGCTGTAACAGAAACAGCTTCTGCAAAAGGATTCCAAAGCGATGTTGAAGTTGCAGTAACAATGGAAAATGGCAAAATCACAGCGCTCGAAGTTGTATCACATGGTGAAACACAAGGTATTGGAACAAATGCAGTTGATGCTCTTCCAAGTAAAATTGTTGCAAACCAAACTGTTGCAGTTGATTCAGTTGCTGGTGCAACTATGACAAGCAATGCAATCATTGAAGCTACGAAATCTGCACTTGTAGCACTTGGTGCAAATGTCGACGATTTTTCTTCTGCTGTTGAAGCTGGAGAAACATCAACAGATGTTATCAAAAATAGCGCAGATGTTGTAATCGTTGGTGCTGGTGGTGCGGGAATTAATGCGGCTGTTGAAGTCCTAAGAGCGGGCGGAAGTGTTATTTTGATCGAGAAAATGCCTTATGTTGGTGGAAACACTTTGCTATCAGGAACTGCGCTAAACGCATATGACCCACAAAGACAAGAAGCTATGACAATTCTTGAATCAGAACTTGATGCACTTGATGAGCTACTAGAAATGGAGTTTGAAGATGAGCTTGTACAAGAGTGGCAAGCAACACTTGCTCTTGAAGTGGCAGAATACAAAGCATCTGGTGAAGATTATCTATTCGATTCACCATCATTGCACAAACTACACACATATATCGGCGGAGACATGATTAACAATCCGGAAGTTGTTGACGCATTCGCTGAAGGCGGGCTTGCTGCTGTTGAATACATTGAAGATTTTGGTGTTGAATGGGTTCCATCAATCAATTCAGCGATTGGTTCATACTGGCGCCGTAGCCACAGTACAGCTAAGACATATGGTGAAGCAGGCGCTGACTACATTTTACCACAAACTGAGTTTGTAGAAGAAAATGGCGGTGTGATTCTTCTTGAACACACAGCTGAAGAAATTGTTATGGACGGCGACAGAGTTGTAGGTGTGAAAGGCACAACTTCCTCTGGTCAACCATTTGAAATTTCAGCGAACAAAAATGTAATTTTAGCAACTGGTGGTTTTGGATCAAATGTAGAGATGCGTGAAGAGTATAATGTGCAATGGCCAACACTTGACGCAAGTGTACCAACAACAAATGGCCCAACATCGATGGGTGAAGGCATAATAATGGCTGAGGAAATTGGTGCTAACCTTGTTGATATGGAGTGGATTCAACTTCTACCAACTTATGGTGGCGGATTATTCACACCATACACACAAAACCAACTATATATCAATCATGATGCAAAACGTTTCATTGCAGAGGACTCTGCACGTGACGACTTAGCATCTGCAATCCTTGAGCAAGAAAACGGTGAGACATGGATTCTATCTGATGCAAACACTGTTAATGATATAATCGCTCCTGTATATGTTGCAGAAATGAAAATTAATCAAGGACTATTATTTAAGGCAGACACATTAGAAGAGCTTGCAGAGCTTGCAGGTCTAGATGCAGATACACTAATTGCGACTGTTGAAGATTATAATAGAGGTGTTAGAGAAAAAGACGATACATTTGGACGTAAATTCATGGATCAAGAAATTGATGATGCACCTTACTACATAGGTCTTTCGCAGCCGATGATTCACCACACAATGGGTGGGGTTGAAGTCAATGGTGAAAGCGAAGTAATTGATGTCAACGGCAATGTAATTGAAGGCCTATTTGCAGCTGGTGAAGTTACAGGTGGTTTGCACGGAACAAATCGTCTCGGCGGAAACGGCATAGCTGATATGGTAATCTTTGGCCGTCAAGCAGGAATTAACGCAATGAAATAATTCGCATATAAATACTAAAGACCATATCATTTCGAACATTTTAGAATGTCGAATTGATATGGTCTTTTGCTATGCTTAAACTCCGGAAAAATCTCTTTTGCTAAACGACACATTAGCAAACAGTAAAGATGACACTATCAATATCAAAGACAACGCTAAAAATAATAGACTTATCTCGCCGCTCAAAGCATCTTTATAGTTAAAATATCTAAGTGGTGTGACAATTCTAAGAAAGCTTGCACTTGGGACAACATCATAAACGCCTCCAAGGCAAAATGCAAACATAAAATAAGCGTATGAAATTTTGCTACTCTTAGTATGGTTTTTAACTAAAGATGATATGAAAATCGATATTGCAAAAAAATATTAGTGATACAATGTATGCAGCACCTGCACTTATTAAGAATAATCTCATTGCGTCCACACTTGTATCAAGTGGCGATATTATAAACACAAACCCTAAATAATTCACGAGCGAAAACATACCTACATATATAGCACCACAAAGCGATTTGACACTTAATATATATACTCTGGTTCGTGGTTTTGTGAATAGGAACTCATAAGTTTTATCGGTAATTAGCAAGTAGTGTATTTCTAAAAATGCCATCAGGCTTTGTTGTGTGTAGTCAAGTCGAAAAAAGCGCACGGCAAAGTTGCGATTAGGAACTCGAACACGACGAAAAAATTAATGAAGCTATGGTTTGAGATATGCAAAAGTCACTGCTATGAAGCCTCAACTACATCAAAAGCCTGTTAAGTGGAAAGTAAGGATTATTGTTATGATTAATTTAATTGTGTTGCTGACTCGCCGCTAATTACTGATTATGACAAAATGAGATTTTTGTAGTGTAAAATTTCATTTTCAAGTGCAGTGTCTTTAAGCGATTTCGCAAGCGCTAGAGCTTCTTTGTAATATTGCATTGCCACATCAGGACTATTCAAATTATAATTAATGATACCGACATTCAATATTGCATGCCCTGTTTCGCTGTGATGCTCACCATATTTCTTTAGATGTAAATCTAAAATCTTTTCGTAAAACTCCAATGCTAATTCATTTTGTTTGGTTTCACTGTAAGTGTACGCAAGATTTCTTACAGATATTAAGGTATCATCATGTAGCTCTCCTAATGTATCAAGGCGAATTTTGAGGGTTTTGTGGTATAATCTGAGAGTGCTCTCATAATCTTTCGTCTTGCTACATACAAATGCCAAATTGTTAAAACTTTGAGCGGTGATAGGGTGATTTATGCCGTGAATTTTCTCTCTGATTGCAATTGCTTTTTTATGGAGCAATACTGCTTCTTTATAATGCTCATGGTCGCAAAAGTAAGTAGCTATATTATTGCAAATCATCGCCGCCTCTTCTGAGTGAGCGCCCTCTGTTAGCTCAGATGCCTTCATGAAATACTGGAATGTGTGCAAAGAGTCGTTTAATTCTTGATAGATACGCCCCATTGAATTGTAGATATTCATCAGCTTTTGCTCATTCACATCTGGAAGTACTAAAATCTTATTGAATGTCTCAAGGGCTCTTGTATATTCCTTGGCTACAAAGCAAGAATCGGCTATTTGGTTTAGGCAATCAACAATTTCAGAGCTGTGCTCGCCAAAGCATTCCCTATTGATATCTAACAATTTTTCAGCGATCTCATCAGCCTTCTCCCAATTTTTCAATTGCAGATAAATGCGAAATATTGATTGATAGCAATCAAGGGTATCATAATCCGCATTACCCAGCACATCCTCGTAAATCCATAGCGCATTTTCCTCTGCTTCTAAGGCGCACTCATATTGTTGGGTGTTTTTATACAGAGAAGCTAAATAGGAATAGATTTTTGCTGTTTCCAGATGGTCGCCTAAATCCTCCTTGCTTTTTGCAAGCGCTTTTTCGATAAATTCAAGTGATTTATCGTATTCACCCAATCTTCCATATAGATTTCCGATATAAGAATAGAGTTTATATAATTCTCTGCTATCCTCTAATCCGAGGGCACGGCTTATTTGCAAAGCCCGCTCATAAAATCTTAATGCTGTGCCATATTGAATTAGATTTTCATAAATAACGGCAAGGTTCCTGCAGGCGATGGCGATTTCTTCATGCTCTGTTCCAAAAACTTGCTCCTTGATTTCAAGTGATTTTATGTAATAATTTAAGGCGCCTTTATACTCTCTTGAAGCGTTGCAAGCATATGCTTTTTCGTCATAAAACTCTGCTTGTTCAATTGTGTTCTCGTCCATGTTTCCTCCGGTTTGTTAGGGATATGTGAATTTAATTTGAGTGTTCTTGTTTGCAGCAAGAAGGGAATGTGCTTACAAAAGTGGCTTATCTACACCAAGAATGTCATAATATTCATCAGTGAATTTTAGCTTAGAATAATCAAAATCACTTTGCAACTTTTTCACATACTCATAGGGGTTTTCAAGTGGCGTCAACGATAATTCACTGCAGATAGTGCTTAACACAGCTTGTCGCTTGCTTTTGAAATCCACATTATCAGGACAATCATTTTTCAAATGTTCCAAAAACTGTTCTTTGGTAAACCACACAATTTGCTCAATAGAAGTCACGCCATTCCCAACTAAAACAAGTCTTAAAAAGGTTTTGAAATCTTCGGCTAATGGGTAGACAAATAGAGCCATGCCATTTGTATCTTCTGCACCAGAGGACGGATTTATCGCAAAAACCATTTCATCAAAGCCGTCAATAAAACCAAAGTGTATGCCGTCAGCGCCCTCCCAACCTATAACATAAGTCCCCTTTGGTGTGCAAAAATAGCCACCCTCGGTATCGCCTTGCGCAAGCCCTATATATGACTTATCAACACTGAGATTCTTATACAATTCGTATAATTTCATCCACTATCTCCAATTAATATAAATTTCATTCGCACTGAATGTTGCAAATCTAACTCTAACTAAACCATCATACCACATTTTAACATAAAAATCCATATGAAAATTGCAAGTCTTGCACCTAAGTAATAGCTGCCGCCAAGCTCCACGAGCTCTTCCTTAATCCCCAAAAACTCCGTTTTTTATCACAGTTAACTTCTAAAGTGCCGCCTGAAAAAGAACGGAGAAAGATGTGCTTAGTAATAAATTTACTTTATAGATAAAAAAATCAAAAAAGTCACTAACATCTTGATAGTGACTTTTTTATGATT
>CAYJIE010000040.1:0-19722 GCA_964370145.1 uncultured Oscillospiraceae bacterium | reverse complement strand
ATCTTCTGTGCACTCACCATTTTCAATGCCAAGGACTCTTGCAAGCTCATCAAAGACTTTTTGAGCGTCTTTTACATAACAGGCAGTTCCAAGACATACTGAAATTTTGTACTTTCCTTTTGGATTTAGATTGAATTGTGAGTAGAAAGTTGCCACTCCATAGATTTTGCTTAATGGTTCGTTAAGCCCCTCTGCAATCATGAGTTGAACTTCTTCAGGCAGATATCCGTAAATATCTTGCGCACCTTGCATAACCGGCATTACTGCACCGCCAACCTCCTTGTACTTTGCAATGAGATCGTCAAGTTTCTTTTTTTGCTCCGGCGTCCCGTTAAAAGGACTTTTTGATGTGACTTTAGCCATAATTTCCTCCTGTGATATTTATTGTAGATTTTTTTAAATCGGGGGTAACGATAATTTGTCAAGCAGTGCTTTTGCACTGCATTCTGGGAGCTCTATCTCCATTGGTTGCCTTAGCAGTTCCTCAACCATATGTGCATCGCTGTTAGAAATCACATTATAGATGTCATCGGAAAAACCGAGAATATTGCTTTTTTTATCAAGATGTTTAATTTCAACGCTTGTAAATCCAAGGTCTTCACTTACAAATCCAAGCACCGAGCATATACTCGTTGCCTCGCGCTCAATATGGGCGGGAATTGCAAGCCCCTCGAAGTCTTTCACAATTGTGCTGACTTCATCAATTGTAATTTCGGTGGCATTTGAGAGAATATAGGGGTAGTTACCGATTATATGGTCATGCTCGTCCATAATGAGCTGGTCGCCAAAAACTGAACTTTTATTTTCGATTTTGAATAGTCGCTCCTCGACATATGCATCAAAGCGCATTGCTTTGTCAAGGTTGTCAAACAGACACAAAACGTGAATTTCTTCTGATGTTGTGAGTTCCATTCCATACACAAGGCTTATTTCATATTCCTTAGCTAATGCCTCTGCCGCAGGGAGATTCTTGCATGAATTATGGTCACAAATTGCAACGATGTCAAGTCCTTCGAGTTTTGCCATGCCCAGTATAGTCGAGGGCGTCATTTCATTATCCGCACATGGTGACAGACAAGAATGTATGTGTAAATCATATTTATAAGTCATGTAGTAACACTTTCAAGGAGTTTTCCGACAGTGACAGCGCTCTTAAATGTGGTCATTGCAGTGGATAAAATGACAATTTCTTCACGCTCTGCACGAGAGATGACAGCTTCTTCAAGCGCAATATTCTCCGTGACAACTATGAGTGGGATATCCGCCATTACAGCAACGGCAACGACATTTAAATTTGTCATGCAAGTAATCCAACAACAATCGGTATCTGCTCTTCCGACAACCCAACTAAGCAGGTCACAGACATAACAAGATTTAATCGGGGTGGACATTTTTTCCTCTGAACACAATACCTTTGCACTTAGTGCATCTTTGATGTCATTTATCGTCAACAATCAAAATCTCCTCCTTGTCAATGAACTCTGAGCATTTATCCATCAGCCTGTCACGCATAATAAATATGCAGTCGGTTTCCTTAGCCATGCCCTTTACAACATCTTCTGCAAATGCTCTGCACGAGGGCGAGCCGCACGCACAGCAGTCAATATGCTCTAATCTATCATATAATTCATCAATCGCCTTTAACATAGACAATGCAGTTTTTCTGTCGGTGTTAAGCGCAGCAACTTCAGTGGGGGCTAGGCTACCTTTATAATACATATCCTTATTTCTATCGGCGTCATATTTATTTTGTGTAACCGGTAAGTACTTGCGTAAAGTTGAAATTCGAGTCTTTGCAATGAATGGGTTCTCCACTGCAAGCACGCCGCCAACACAACCGCCCGTACATGAGTTCAGTTCAATGAAATCGACATCGGAAAGTCTGTAATTCTCGACTTCATCGAGCACTTTTATACAGTTTTCAATGCCATCTGCTCCAAGATATGTCTCTTTGAGGAGCGCTGAGGCCTCGCCGCCTGAATTTGCCCAACCGATTCCAAGGAGACCAGATTGTCCAAGTGCTTCCGGCTCGTCGATTTTTTTTATGGCATTTTGTAATTTCACAAAAAGGTCGGAAATTGCCAGTACTCCGTCCATATGTGAATTAGTGTCGCCAATTGGCGCCCGACAGGCAGTCATTTTTGCAGGACATGGTGAGATGAAGAAAACGCCGATTTCCTCTGGTTTGTAGCCTGTTTTTTCCACGGCATATGCTCTTGCAGCCTGCTCTGCGACCTCAATTGGTGCACGGACTTTTAAAAGGTTATCACAAAGATCGGGGAAACGCACTCTTATAAGTCTCACAACTGCAGGACAGGCTGTGCTGATTACGGGGCGCTTTAATTCGCCCTTTGCAAACAGTTGCCTTGTGTAATCCGACACAATCTCCGCCGCACGGCTGACTTCAAACACGTCATCAAAGCCGATTTTCTTGAATGCGGTTAGTATATAATCAATATTTTTAACTTTTGGGAATTGACCAAAAATCGCAGGGGCTGGGAGTGCGACATACCACTTAAATTTGCCTTCAAAATCCTCAAATTTATCAACAAGTGGTTTTTTTGCATGGGATGGACAGACACGTATACACATGCCACAATCTATACAGCGCTCACCGATTATATGCGCTTTTTTATCACGGACTCTAATTGCTTCCGTGGGACAGTGTCGCACACAGAGCGTGCAACCGACACATTTATCTTTAATCAGTTCAACCGAATGGAAAGAAGATTCGCCCATCAAAACTCACCCCCTCAATTTTTGTTATTTGCCTATAATATGAAGGTAAGCATTACTTTTGTACCGACTCCAACAGTGGATTCAATGTGAATATCATCAGCATACTTTTTCATATTGGGAAGACCCATTCCTGCGCCAAAACCAAGACTTCTGACAGTCTCGTCGGCAGTCGAATACCCCTCTGTCATTGCAAGATCGATATCAGGTATACCAGGGCCTATATCATCAAGTGTCACAATTATTTTATCCTCAGCGATCTCTGCATAGGCAGTGCCGCCATTTGCATGGATTACCATGTTTATTTCGCCCTCATACATAGCAACACTAACACGCCGAATAAATTCGGAGGGTAAGCCAAGCTGTTTGAGCATTTTTTTTACCTGTCCGGACGCCTCGCCCGCAGTGGTGAAGTCATCGCCTGAAACCGTATAAGACTTTGAAATGATATCACTCATTATGTACTCTCCGTTTCTTCTAGCTCTCTTGAATATATCCACCTAGATTGTTATGATACAAAACACCACATGCTTCATACATGCGTTTCTCTGTGCTCATTACAACCAATTCATTCTCTTTGGCAAATTCCAAAATCAAATCACTCGGTATCTTTCCACGCACAAAAACCACACAGACCATATCCATCATCTGTGCCGTACGAAGTGATTGTAAGTTCATCAGTCCAGTGAGCATCACCGACTGATTCTTAACATATGCAAGCACATCACTCATCATGTCGCTGCCGCATACATCTGTTGCATCTTTGTCTAGTAGATTTTCACCGCTAAGTACCTTTGCGGACAATAGAGTTGCGATTTCGCTAAGTTTCATAGCTTGCCTCCTGTGCGTTCAAATGGTAAAAAAATCAATATTTACACAAAATTGACAATTTCTTAACATTCGAAATCAAAAAAATAAAAAGTTGGTAATAAAAGTAAAAATTTGCAGGTAATGTATGAATTTTTTTTTAATTATATATTATAATTGTATATAATATTAATAAATTGCTTATACTGAAAAATGGAAACAGTCTCAAAGTAGACGATTTTTATTTAAATAAATTCTATCAAACTAGTTAATTAATATTTACTTTTCAACTATATGATTAATAATTTTAGCAGATTAAGCGTATTGAATTACATACATTCATATTCTATCATAATTTCTGTAAAAAAGCAAGAGAAAATTATAAAAATATAAAAAGCTTGCAAAAATGTTACATTTGTGATAAAATACGCTTGAAACGGGTAAAACCCCCGCACTTTTTACTTGCTTTCACGTCTTTTGTGTGGGAGAGGAGATGTGTTTTATGAAACTTTATTTTAGTGATTACGGTAAACATAGGAGAATTCACTTTGTCGGTATTGGTGGAGTGAGCATGTCGGCTCTGGCTGAAATCATGAATGAGAGAGGTCATATTGTAACCGGCTCGGACATCAGTAGCACTGAAGTTACTGACTATTTCATGAGTAAAGGCGTTGGAGTCATGATTGGACATAATGCCAGAAATGTACAAGAATGTGATTTAGTTGTGTATACAGCGGCTGTACCAAAGGATAATGTGGAGCTAGTTGAGGCAGAGCGCCTTGGAATTCCTATTGTTGAGAGAGCGACTTTCCTTGGATATATTCTTCAAGGTTTTGAATGTCCAATTGGCATTGCCGGTACACATGGCAAGACGACTACGACAAGCATGATAAGCCAAGTGATGCTTAGCTCAAATATGAGCCCTACTGTTCTTCTTGGTGGAACACTTCCGTATATTGGACATAATTATAAGGTCGGCAGTTCACCATATGTCGTGTATGAGGCATGTGAATATGTGGATTCATTTTTGAATTTTCAAAGCAGAATAACAGTGTTGTTAAATGTTGACAATGACCATCTTGAGTACTTCAAGACGATGGACGCGGTCAAAAAGTCATTTTTTGATTTTGCATCGCTGACAATGCCTGGTGGAGTGGTCATTGCCAATAAGGACGATAAAAATCTTGTTGAGGCGCTTGATGAATACCATGGGAAAATTGCTTGGATGTCGCTTGTGGACAGAGAGGCGGAGTATTACGCTGATATTGTTTCAACAGCGGGTGCGCCTTCGGTTGACTTCTTTGAAAATGGTGAATACTTAGGGCAGATTACATTGAAGGTGCCGGGAGAGCACAATGTGAAAAATGCTCTTGCGGCGGTTGCGACGGCGAGATATTTAAATGTTGATTTTAATTTGATAAAGACTGGGCTTGAAGAATTTGTTGGGGCTAAGCGTCGATTTGAGAGAAAAGGTATGGTGATGGGGGCAGAGGTCATTGATGACTATGCACATCATCCGACCGAGATAAGGGAGACAATCAAAGCGGCAAAATCCATGGGGATTGAGAAATTGTGGTGCGTTTTCCAGCCACACACATACTCTCGTACGAAAGAGCATTTTGACGATTTTGTTAAAGAGCTTGCGAAAGCAGATGAAGTAATCCTTTTGGACATTTTTGCGGCGCGTGAGGCAAAAGACGATAGCATCACTTCAAAAATGCTGGCTGACAAGATTAAGAATGCTAAGTATTTTGCATCATTTGATGAGGCGGTGGCTCATTTGCGGGCAAATATCGGGCACGGCGATGTAATCATGACTATGGGAGCCGGAAATGTATATAAACTCGGTGAGGCTCTTTTAGAGAATTGAGAAAAATTCTAAAAAATACTTGACATGTACAAAAGAATATGTTAAACTTGTATGGTCATATGTCTAAAGACAGTAGGCGCAACGATAAGTTGCTTAAAAATCGCCTGCCGAGGAGATGTGCGTTTTACACCATTGATTTCAATGAGAGTTTAATGCAAGCCTCTTCGTTCGTATATGCGAAGAGGCTTTTTTTGTCTGTAAATTGTATATGTGACAAAAAATAATATAGGAGGTAATACAATGCCAAGTGCAAAAGTTCTTTCCCAAAAGCAAGAGGCTGTAAAAGTGATTGCGGACAAACTACAACGTGCAACAGCGGGTGTGTTTGTTGATTACAAAGGCATCAATGTCGAAGAGGATACAAAACTGCGTACAGAGCTTCGCAACGCGGGTGTTGACTACACAGTAGTTAAAAACACGCTAACAAGATTTGCGGCTAAATCAGTTGGTCTTGACGGATTTGATGAAATTCTTAACGGAACAACAGCTCTAGCGGTGAGCTTTGATGATCAAGTTGCTCCTGCTAAAATCCTTAACTCATATGCTAAGAAGAACGAGAAATTCACAATCAAAGCCGGATTCATTGACGGTGCGGCGATTTCTGTTGAAGAAGTCAAAGCTCTTGCTAATATTCCAGCTAAAGAAGTGCTTATCGCTCAACTTCTATATGCTATTAACAGCCCAATTCAAGGTCTTGCAGTTGCTCTTGACCAAATCGCTAAAAAAGACGGCGAAGCGGTGAGTGAGGCAGCACCTGAAGAAGCTGCAGCACCTGAGGCGGCGCCTGTTGAGGCAGCACCGGTAGAAGAAGCTGCACCAGAAGCTCCTGAAGCAGCACCAGAGGCTCCAACAGAGGAGTAATCATTAAATTATTAAATATTTGCGGCATGTCCGCTAACTAAAATTATTGGAGGAAATTAATAATGTCAGAGAAAATTACAAAATTTATCGATGAAATCAAAACACTTTCGGTTCTTGAACTATCAACACTTGTAAAAGCACTAGAAGAGGAGTTTGGTGTATCAGCAGCTCCTATGGCTTTCGCAGCAGCTCCAGCAGCAGGCGGAGACGCTCCTGCAGCAGCAGAGAAAACAGAATTCGATGTTATCCTTGCAAACGCTGGTTCAGGCAAAATCAATGTTATCAAAGTTGTTCGTGAAGCAACAGGTCTTGGTCTTAAAGAGGCTAAAGAAGTTGTTGATAACGCACCAAAGCCAGTTAAAGAAGGAATTTCAAAAGACGACGCTGAAGCTCTTAAAGCTAAACTTGAAGAAGCTGGCGCAACAGTTGAAATTAAATAATTTAGGTTGTATTGCCTAAACTGATTTGATTGAATATAGTCAGAGTTGAAGCCCACTGCACTGCAGTGGGCTTTTTGCACTTATGAGTTATATAATTTAGCTAGCGATTTGCACGCAAAGAGGCAAGAATGCGACATGCGCAATAATTCGTTAACCCCTCTAATTACCCCTTACGACAATCGCATCAAAGCCCGATTTTACCAATCTGTTTTGCATATCCCTTGCATTGTCGAGCTCACGATATGCACCTGCTTGCACACGGTACATGGGCGCCTGTTCGCTGTTTGGATTTGTCGGCATAATCGGAGCGACGGGATTGCCGCCGATTTCAGGCAAGGTTGTGGGCACATTTACCCCTGCTGTCTTTGCAATGCCCCTTGCCACCGCATCGACATATTCGTCAAAGCGCTCGTCAAAAAGCTCATTGTCAACATCATTGGTGATGAAGCCGAGCTCAAGGAGAACCGCAGGGTCTGATGTTTCTCTAAGTACAAGGAAGTTTCCACGCTTGACACCACGGTCAGTCTGCACGCCGACTTCCACAAGATTATCTTGGATATTATTCGCTAGATTAACAGATTGCTGACTTGGATTTGTGTACACCCATGTTTCAACGCCATTTGAAGCAGGATTTGCAAAAGAGTTGCGGTGGATTGACACAAAATATGCGGGATTGAGTGAATTTGAAATTTTTGCTCGCTCGGATAGACTTAAAAATTCATCTGTATCTCTGGTCATGATTACATCAAAACCGTAGTCTTGCAAAGAGTCACGCAATGCCAGCCCGAAATCGAGCACATCGTCTTTCTCCATACGCTCTCCGTTGACTCCACCTGAGTCAAAACCGCCGTGACCTGGGTCGAGTACGATAAGTTTTGCCATAGAAATCACCTCTTTCATAGTTTCTCTTTAGTATATGAAAAAAACAGCCGTTTTGACCGTAATTTCTGTGATTTTTCAAAAGTATTATTTTGATACTTAGTGTATTAAAAGTGCCGTATTGACAATTTGACAAAAATATATTAATGTATAGATATAGAGAGCACTTATTGAGTGAAAACTCATTTGGTGTAATCTAAATTTAATATCAATCTTCGGGGCAGGGTGTAACTCCCTACCGGCGGTAAAGTCCGCGAGCCTTTTGGCATGAATCGGTGTAATTCCGATACCGACAGTAAAGTCTGGATGAAAGAAGATAACTTCTGTTTAGCTCGGGATTGTTGTTTTTCCCGTGCTTTTTTTCTGCCCGTCGAGAAAGGACACACAATGAACAACAAAACTTTTACCACTCGCAATATGACCCTAATCGCAGTGCTCGGAGCACTTTCGGCAGTCTTAATGGCGATTAATATGCCACTGCCGTTCATGCCGCCATTTCTAAAATTTGACATTGCTGATTTTCCGGCATTGTTTGCGGCATTTTTCATGGGGCCGATGTCAGCATGCATAATCGTGGTGCTGAAAAACCTGATTGAGCTTGTTATAACAGGCACTGACACTGCATATGTCGGGGAGCTTATGAATGTGTTTATGAGCATTGCATTTGTACTTCCGGCAAGTTTGATTTACAGCAAGAACAGAACGCTTAAAGGCTCAAGAATGGCTCTTATTTTCTCCGTTATCATCGGTACAGTCACAGCCGTGCTCTTAAACTATTTTGTTGCACTTCCAATGTACGCTTCAGTATATGGAATGCCAATTGAAGCGATAATCGGCATGACATCAGACCTAAATCCACTTGTTGATAATATGTTTACATTGCTCGTGTTTGCAATTGCACCATTTAACTTAATTAAACATGGCGTTGCAAGCGTTGTGACCCTTGCGGTGTATAAGAGGGCAGGGAACACAATCAGACAAATGATGCTAAAAAACGAAACCCAAAGATAAAAAGTAATTGAAGAATAAAAATCCGCCCCCATATGTTAGCTTTTCAGTCTAGCATATGGGGGCGGTATTTTATTGCAAAGTGCTTAATTAAGGGATTAAATCTAAGATTTTCGCATCAACTTCATAGATTCCGTAGTAGGGGAGTTCGAGATAGCTGTCATTATTCTCACTGTAAATATAGATTTTAGTATAAGCTGCATTTTCTTCATCACCAAGTGCAAATTGCAAAGAAAAATACTCACTATTTACAGGGAAATCATTTAGTGAATGCTTTCTTGTCGGCTTTGATTCCACAATATAGCTTTTGAAAAGTTCAATGCTCGCCGCATCGGTATAGCTTGTCAAATGCTCATTGTCACTGTTTGAAATTGTGATTGCAGACACTTCTTCGGGGAAAGTTAGCGCTGTCGCCAATGGAAAAACTCGACTAATAGCATATAGCGCCGCAAAGGTAACACAGCCGACAACGGTGAAAAGAATGATTCTAAATGTGTATTTTCTTCTGTCCATTCGCCCTCCAATCTTTCTTATTATTCCCATGAAAAACATGATTATAAACTAATCTATATGCTCATTTACGATGGCGGGTATCTCATTTGGATAGTACAAAATCATTTCTTTATCGCCATTAAATTCATAGGAAATATAAACATATAAATCATTTTCGTTGAGATGAAGCACATCATCGTGAAAAGTGACTTGTGCACCTTCAAATAACTCGTCCATGTGGTCAAAATCATTAAAACTATGGTAATTTGTGTCCCAGACATTTTCAATATAAGTGGTATGTGAGATGTTGACCCCAAAAATATTTGCGTTTTTCACAAATTCAATTGGGTCAGCGACAAATGAATTAGGCGTAGCATGCTCCTCAACAAGCGCAAGCACATTTGTGTAGCAAGAATATATCGGTAGAGATGAGCTCACTGTACCTTCTTTGCCGTCTTCATCAAGCCCGTTAAAGCGTATAGTGTATAGATAGTCACTCTCTCGATAATCTTCAAGTGTTGCGGCGAGATAATCCTTTTTATAAGCCTCCCAGAATTCATATGCATCTGTGTTTGTACCAATTGAATTGTTGTAATTATAATGGACAGAGGTGAGTTTTTCAAAATTGCTCTCATTGGAATCGCCAAATTCAAGGACATGAAGCTTGTCATTTTTGAATTCTTCGCTGGAATAAATCAATGAAAGGAGCTCTTCTGCTTCGGCAATCGGAACATCAAAATTTCTAGATTTGCTTTGACCGTTTTTTAAGTTGTAGGTTATATTAAAAGAGATTCCATATCTATCTTCAGACGCATGTAGCTCATCATAATATCTATTGGCAAGGGCGATTGTTGCATCAATTGTCTTCTCATCTTCAAGGGTAAAGTAGCTTTTATCGGAGTGCCCATATTCGATTGTATCATAACCAAGCCTGTATGAGGAGAATTGAATGCTCTCGACCTCATCATTTTCAGGGACATATCCATTTAGTTTTAAGATGTCATTTTCAAAGAAAACAAAAATGGTTATGAAGAAAATCGCAGAGAAAATCGCAAGCCCTTTGAGCCCTTTTTTGAATGCACGAATATCAAGGTCGACAACACATTCAATGACAACATGGGCTAGGAGAATCCCCACCACATATCCAAAATATGTGCCAAAATTAGTTGCACTGCTATTTGACCACAGCGCACTGAAGAATATGCCTGAATAGACGGTGAAGGAGAATAGCATGAGATATTTTAAGATGTTTTTGCTTTTTTTGAAGACGAGGCTGTTTCCTGAATTTTCAGACGGTCTTTTTGTGTAGAGAAACAGTGAAAAAAGAAGGGCAATTACACAAAGTGTAACGAGATAAAATAAATCGGGGGTAAACAAGTCTTCGTTATTGCCAAAGTTGACGAGAATTTCGACAGGTGATGAAATTAGCCATGACAGAAATGGGATATTAAGGAAGTTTTCGCTATAAGAAATATTTGGAAAATAAAGTGTTCGCAAGATGCCTGTTGTATAGGACAAGCCAAAACCGAGGACTAAAACAAGAAATCCCATGAATGATACGATTGCGTTTCCTGTCAGCATGATTGCAAGCACTGATACGGAAAGCAATGTGAAAAAAATACATAACTCATATACACAACTCATAAGCATCGCATCAAAATCGAATACATTAAGGACTGCTGTGTCAGTGAAGAGCACCGGCATTTGTAACAGTCTTGTGGTTACATAAGGCACAAGGAATAGGGTAATTGCAACCGCAACACTTGTAATGAAAATAGAACTTCGTCTATTTGGAAGTGCATGGAAAAAATCAGTCTTTTTCTTTGAAAAAAGATAACCGAAAATGAAGAGTGGACTGAATGTGCCATAGGCAATTGACGACAAGATGAAATTTGCTGTGCCGGAATAGTAGCGATTGACCCAATTAGAACTCCTGTAATCTTCATTTAATATTGTGAGGATTGTCGGGACGACGATGAAAAGAGTCATCAAAATCAGACCGAGAATAAGCATCCAAGAGTTTCTTTTTAGCAAAGTTTTATATAGCGATTTATCGAAAAATTTGTGCTTAGAAGAATAGTTTGCCGATGTCATATCCTGCTACCTCCGTTTCTGCAATAAATATTTCTTCGAGAGTTAGTGGCAAAGCCTCATAGAATAGGGGGGATTTAGCTGCGATTACCGCATCAATAAAGTTAATATCGCCTTTGGCAGTAAGAGTAATCATGCGACCGCGTGCATTGAAATTTAATATTTCGAGCTCGCTAAAGTCCTCTTTAGTCATTTCTTTTTCAAAAGCGCATTGCACTTTTGAAATGTCGGTTTTCAGTGTTTCAAGGTCTCGGTTTAGAAGCAAACCTCCTTTATGAAGCAGTCCGATTTGCTCGCAGATGTCCTCAAGCTCGCGCAAACTGTGACTTGCAATGATCGGCGTCATGTTATAGTCAACGATTGCCGCCGCAAAAAGGCTTTTAACAACCTGTCTTGCAAGTGGGTCAAGTCCGTCGAAGGTCTCGTCCGCAAATACATAGTCAGCGCCGCTTGCAATTGCAAAGATTACCGAAAGTTGCTTTTTCATTCCCTTGGAAAATGTGTTGACTTTGCGATTTCTATTTAGTGAGAAATTTTCCATTAGCTTTTCATATTTTTCTTTTGAGAATTTACTATAAACGCCTGCGTAAAAATTCATCATCTCCTCAGGTGTCACATTTGGCCAGAAAAACTGCTCATCGCTTATATAAAAACAACGCTCTTTTATAATAGGATTTTCAAAAACTGATTTGCCATCGATTAGAACAGTGCCGCTATCACTTTTTAATATGCCTGCAAGTATTTTTAACAGCGTACTTTTTCCAGCTCCATTTGAGCCGATTATTCCGTATACACAGCCCTTTTGAATAGTAGCTGTCATTGGGAGAAGTGCTGCGATTTCGCCAAAAGATTTGCTTGCACCAATTATTTCAATCATTTTTTGCCTCCTTATAAACAGTATAAACAGCACTTATTTTTTCAATCAACATGTCATAGGGCACACCATAGGTTGATGCAAGTTTTGCAAGTTCTTCACTTTTTCTTATTATTTCGGTTTCCTTTGCTTTTAGTAGCATTGTTATATCCTCCACAACAAAATTACCCCTTCCCTTGAGGCTGATTATCACATTGTTGCGCTCAAGCTCTTCAAAAGCTTTTGCAACAGTGTTGGGATTTACGGAAAGTTCAGTTGCAAGTGCGCGAATTGACGGCAATTGTGAGCCAGTCGGGAAAATTCCGCAAGCAACAAGCTCAGTTATATTGTCAACAAGCTGAGTGTGAATGCTGCGCCGATCCTTAAAATCGATTTGAATCATAGAAATCTATCCTTTCTGTGGATTTTGAGCTGATATTGTGAATATTTTTTCATCTGTATTATTACTGATAGTACAGTTAGTATAGCATATGAAAATCAGCTTGTCAAGTTGTTTTTTCAAAATTTTTGAAAAAATGGATTTTCATAGAAAAATCGATATACATATTATATATATTACGTCAACTTATTTGCTGTTTTTCCTATAATTTTCCGAGATTATCAGTAGTATTTCACATTATGTAAACCTATTGAAGAAAATCATTGCGTCTGTTATACTAAGAATGTGCTCGAGACAAGGGCACGGCAAGAGGCAGCTTATATAAGAAATAGCGAACGTACCTTGCGGTTTACGATATCGTATTTTGCAACCTCCGCTGACCTTTGCTTCATGAGATTGGGGGTAGCCACAATCCCGCTTAAGACTAATTGAATGAGCGTTGAGGTATTGCTTGGCAATAATCAAAATGAAGTTTTGCCGTGTGAAAGTTTTTGCACAAAATAAATTTACTTTGAATTCGAGCGAATTCAAAACGGAGGAAACACGAATGAAAACATGGAAGAGAGTATTATCACTCACTTTAGCAACAACACTTAGCGCATCGCTTCTTGCAGGTGTAGCAAGTGCTGACTTTGAAGATGTTCCGGTAACTCATGAGTACGAAAGTGCAGTGAGCCTATTGACATCACTTGGTGTAATTAAAGGATTTGACGATGGCACATTCAAGCCTGACCTTGAAATTACTCGTGAACAATTCACAAAAATTCTATACTCAATCATGACAGGCTCTGATAACGCTGATATGTATAGAGGACAAAGTCCTTTCCCAGACGTTGACGAGGAGCGCTGGAGTGCGCCTTATATCAACTGGGCGAAAAACCTCGGCATTGTACACGGTGACGACACTGGAGATTTCTCTCCTGAGCGTAATGTAACATTTGCTGAAGCATCAAAAATGTTTGTAACAGCAATTGGATATGATGCGAAGAATTATAGCTTCCCATACGGCTTTATCGACAAAGCGCAGTCAACAGGCTTGTTCGAAGATGTAGTAGCACCTTCTGCTAACGAATATGCAACTCGTGGTGAGATTTCACAAATGGGCGAGAACGCGATATTCACAGAGGCGCCACGTTTCTCAGTGACAAATGGTACTTTGGTAACATTCCAAACACCTGCACAAAAAGTGTTTGAGATTGTTGACGAGAAGGTAACACTTGAAGCAACTTCAAGTAATGCGCTTAACAGAACTGCTTTCAATAATGAAAATCAAATTAGTCTAAACGACGGCACAAGCGAAATCGTTTTTGATTATAATGAAAATGTGGACGAATTCCTCGGACAAGAGGTCAATGTTTACTATAAAGATGAGACCAAGAACGGTCTATCTCAAGACGATGAGATCATCAATGTATCATCAGTCGCACAAAACAGCGTGTATACAGTACCAGCCGGCGCTGTGAGCACATCGAAAACAAATTCATCAAAAGTTGTGTTCACAATTGACGGACGTGAGTACTCAATCGACTATTCAGCGGCAACAGCTGTGAATATGGAGGACGGCTCTGCACTAACTCTAAGTGAAAGTATCTTTGAAGTAAGAAGCGGAGACTCATTCCAAATCGTTGATCAAAATGGCGATGGTGCGGCTGAGAGAATTTACAAAATCGACTCAGTTGACACACATGTAAATTACTATGATGCAAACAAAGAGACAATCATGCTTGCAAAAGAGCTCACATCTATCACAGAGATGAAAGATGAAGACGGTAATGTGATCGTATCTGCATACGAAGGAATTGCAAAAGACGACAATGTAAACATCACAGCTTCAATGCAATTTGTTGGTGATTCAATTGTTAAGACTTACACAATTGGTGAGACAAGTGTGATTTCAGGTGCAAAACTCACTTCTGTGAACGGGTCAACATTCTACTTTGACGGCGAAGTTATGAACTATATCCCAACTGTTGCTGTAAACAGCTCTGTTGGTGGTAGCACTTCAAACACAGTAGCAGGTAATCTACCTTCATTCAAGGTTGGCTCAACCTATGACCTATACCTTGATGCAAACGGCAATATCTACAAAGCACTTCTTTCAAATGTGACAACAATTTCAAACGAAATTCTTGTTACAGATGTTAGCCAAGTAGCAGACGGTCTTGGCGGAATATCACAAATGACAATCACAGGTACACTTGCTGATGGCACAGTGAAAACAATGACAGTTAAACTGCCTTCTTCACATGCAACAGTTACAAATGGTGCCGATGACCACGAAGTATTTGACAGAGTAAAAGGCTGGGCAGACATAAATGGTCTATACAGCACAGATGCAGGATTTGACGGACAAAACATCGCAGCTGTAAATAATCTATTCAAATATACAGCAAATTCTGAGGGCGAAATCACAGCTCTAAATGCAGTATCTGCAATTGCAGGCACTGGCGACACAGCGGTTGAAGTCACAGACGCTGCAACAGATGCATATACAAATGTTAGCCATGACCAAGACTTCCAATCACTATACGATTCAGCAAATAACAGAATTGGATTTATTGAGAACGAAACACTGGTTTATATCGTAAATACAAGCACAGGTGCTGTATCAATTGTCAAAGGTTCTGACCTTCCTGAATTTGTGGGAGCGGACAATGTAAACATGGTCGAGGCTGTCATTGACGGTGCACTCGGACGTGGCTCAATCACAAAACTTGTCATCTCAAAAGCAGGCGCACTTGTTGCAGCTGGCGACAGTGAAAACATGCTAGTTACTGATATCACTGTGACTGCAGGCGATACAGATGGCGAAGTTATCTTCAAACTAGATGTACTAAGAGATGGCGTAGAGACAACAATTGAGACAGGTTCAATCGCATCAACAGATGCAATCTGGACAAATGCATCAGGCAACACAGTTTCACTTGAAACAGCGATGTCAAATGCAGGTGCGGTAAATAGCACAATGATGGGATATGTAAATGTCACATTTGATGGTAATGGCAAAATCGACAGCATCAAGTCACTACAAAAAGACGCGGCTATTGCAAATGTTGGCGATGCGGCATGGGATCAAGGTATCATAGCTGATATCCTTAAAAACGGACTTGCAGTTCACGGCACATTTACAATGAACTACAATACAAACCCAACAGCAGACACAATTGCGTCAGTTGACAATGCACAAGATGTACTCGTATTCGCAGATGATGTTAAATTCTACACAATCGACGGAACACCAACAGGTGGAGATGTTGTAAGTAGTGGATATGTTGCAGGCGATGCAGTTAAAATCGGAAATAGCGTTGCTGCTGTTCCAACAACAATTGATGTACTGATTGAGTCAACAAATATCGGTCAATCAGGCGGAATTCACTTCTTCGTTGACTATGTTCTTGAGAACACAAGAGACGGCGTGAGAGTGACAGAGGTTTACTTCTACACTAATCCTGTTGAAATGAACTAATGACACAATAGCAGTATAAATAGTATTGCAAAAAAGAGAACCCCCAGATTGTGCATCTGCACAGTCTGGGGGTTCTTTGCATATCAAAACTACGTCTTTGAGCTGTCTTAGCCAATGATTTTTAGTTACTACAACAAGTGTGATGTTATAGGTATTATCACGGCTTTCACTAACTTTAATTTTTTGAACCTGTTAAGTATGAAAAGTATGATTTTATTAATTTTATTCGACTTCTACCGATATATATATTGATGGTGGTAATTTTTCGATAGATAAAAAGCGAGTAATAGTTAGTAAAATAAATTTAATTGTGGAGGGCGTCATGAAAGGTAATTGTCTAGTGGCCCAGTCGGGGGGACCGACAGTAGCGATAAATGCAAGTCTTGCAGGCGTGTTTAGTGGACTTAGGGACAGCGGAAAAGTTGATAAAATCTATGGTGGGATGAATGGGATTGAGGGTATAATTGGCGGAAAGTTGATTGATTTAAGTCCGATATTTGCAGCTGGTGACAATTTAGAAATTCTTAAAACGACGCCGTCCTCTTTTTTAGGTTCATGTCGGTATAAGTTAAAAAGCGAGGAACAATTTAAGCAAATTTTTGAGATGTTTTCAAAATTCAATATTAAATATTTCTTTTATATTGGCGGCAACGATTCGATGGACACAATTCACCAACTCGATACATATCAAAAAAAGCATGGCGGCGATGTCATTTTTGTCGGTGTGCCAAAGACAATTGACAATGATCTGATGTATATTGACCACACACCCGGTTTTGGTAGTGCTGCAAAATATATTGCAACAGCGATAAAAGAAGTGGCGCTTGACATCATGGCTTATGATAAAAAGTTTGTTGGCATAGTAGAAGTTATGGGGCGAAATGCGGGCTGGTTGGCGCTTTCTGCCGCACTTGCTACGAATGCAAAGGGTGAGTCGCTTGTCGATATGATATATTTCCCTGAAATTACATTTAGCTACGAAAAGATGCTTGAGGATATTGAGCGTGTCATGGAGACAAAAAAGCAGGTGCTGATTGTGGTTTCTGAGGGGATTAAGAACAGTGAGAACAAGCTTATTGCAGACATGGGTGAGAAGGATAGTTTTGGACATTCTCAACTTGGTGGAGTTGCAAAGCAACTTGAGAATGAAGTCAAGAAAAAGCTTGGTGTTAAAGTGAGAGCAATTGAACTTAGTCTCCTCCAACGGAGTGCGGCGCATTTTCTGTCTGCACGGGATATTGAGGAGAGTTTTAAGCTCGGGGAAAAGGCGGCTGAGCTTGGACTATCGGGGCTTAGCGGCATCATGGTAGTTTGCGAGAGAAAACAAGAGGATTGCTATTGCATTGAGATGGATTATAAGAGCGCAGAACTAATTGCGAATAAGGAGAAGATAGTTCCGAGCGAGTATATGAATGAGGAGAAAAACCATGCCTCAGAATCGGCGATTGAATATCTTCTTCCGTTAATCCAAGGAGAGAAATATCCTCCGATTGAAAATGGTCTCCCAAAATACTTATCGCTCTCTGATTTTATTTGACTTGCAATATAAAATATGGTAAAATAATTTGAATATAAATGATGCAGTAGGGGAGTATGCATATGAAAAAGAATAGTTTTATCGATGTTTTGCGATACAAATTTGACAACCTCATGTCAAAGGGAGCAATTGCACTGGTCGGAATGCTTTTTTTAGCGACGGTGATTGTGGTTGTGGTTTCGGGTATCATCATGTCGCTTATGGGTGTCGGCACGATGGGAAACAGCATCTGGTCAAGTATAATGCATGTTATTGACGCTGGAACAATTGCGGGGGATGACACCACGGATGTTTCGTTTTTGGCATTGATGTCATTTGTGACACTATGTGGTATCTTCATCACAAGTATCCTCATCGGTATTATAACCACTGGGTTTGAGGAAAAACTACATTCGCTAAAAAAGGGAAATGCGAGGGTGATCGAGAAAAATCACACACTTATTCTTGGATTTAACGACAATATCTATACGATTTTGTCAGAGTTAATTGAGGCAAATCAAAATGCAAAAAATCCGTCTATCGTCATTCTTGCTGACGAGGATAAGGAGACAATGGATTTTGAGATTTCAAAGCAAATTCTTGAGCTAAGGGGCACTAGAATAATTTGTCGTACTGGGAATATTTCAGATGTGCATATGCTGAGACAGTGCTCAATTGAAACTTGCAAATCAGTTATCGTAAATGTGCAAGATGACTTTATGGTGACAAAAGCAATTCTTGCGATTAATAACTATTTTAACAGCATCGAAAATGCTGTAAGCAGACCCCATGTTGTCGCAACTGTAAATGATGAGACGAATTATGAGGCGATTAAAATTGCCGGTGAAGGGCATGCGGAACTAGTATTGATAAGTGATTCGATTTCAAGAATAATAGCTCAAACTTGCAGACAACCAGGGCTTTCAAATGTTCTTATTGAGCTCTTTGATTACAGTGGTAATGAACTGTATTTTGAGTGCTTCCCCGAGCTTGCCGGAAAGAAATTTTCCGAAGTGCTGAATATGTTTGAGTGCGCAGCGGTATTTGGATATAAAAGTGGCGAAGAAATTTTCTTAAATCCGGATAATGATGTTGTGTTGTCGGCAGATGATTCGCTCATTCTACTTGTAGAGGATGACGGCATGGCAAAGCCATTAGAAGCGTCGCCAGATTTAGGTGACATTACACAGTATTTATCAAATGTTAAGGAGCTGCCAATTCCTGAAAACATCTTAATTCTAGGCACAAATGCAATGCTTGAGCAGATTTTAGTCGAGCTTGATAACTATTTTGAAAAGGGCTCTGTCATTGTCATTGCTGACAATGAAATTGATGATATTTATAAGAACTTCCAAGGGGAGTTGAATAATATTGAATTACGCACAATTGAATGTGACATAAACCAAAGAAAAAATTTGGACGAATTACTTAAATATGATATCAAGCATATACTGTTACTGAGTAAAGACGATGAAGATATCGAGGTGTCAGATGCTGTGACATTGCTAAAACTAATTCACCTAAGGGATATTGCGCAAAAGCAAAATAGAGTGTTTAATATTACGAGTGAGATGAAGAGCACTGTAAATGAGAAACTTGCAAATGTTGCAAAAGTCAATGATTTGGTTATAGGTAGCAATATCATCAATTTGATTTTGACACAAATTTCTGAAAACAGAGATCTTGCAACGGTGTTTAGAGAGCTTTTGCAAGCTGACGGCTCTGAGTTATACCTAAGAAAAGCATCGGACTATGTCAAGCTTGATACAGAGATGGATTTTTACATAGTGACTGAGGTTTTAAGTAGATATAATGAGTTGGCGATTGGATATAAAAAGCAGATTGGCGACAGCTTTGAAATTGTGACCAGCCCGAAGAAATCAGATAAAATTACTTTTGGAAAAGATGATTATATTGTGCTGTTAGCTGAAGACTAAGGAAATTATGAATGCGCTAAATTCATTGAATTTAGCGCATTGCTGTTTATTTTAATAAATTAAACAGCAATGCGGAGTACTTCGTGAAAAGTTACTAAATTTTGTGAAAAATGTTTAAAATTTGTTTAATTGTAACAATTGAAAAATGCAAAATACTAATATATAATATTGGTTAAATGGAGGTGTTGCTATGTATTGTAAAAACTGCGGAAGCAATCAAGAAGAGAATGCAAAATTTTGCTCATCTTGTGGTGCTGAAAATGCAGAGGTAAAGAAACAAGAAGAAAAGATAGCGAATACAGAAAAAATAGAGAAGAAAGAAAAAGTCCACACGAATGAGGCTAAACCAAAGGGTAAAAAAGGCTT
>CAYJIE010000039.1:16042-19973 GCA_964370145.1 uncultured Oscillospiraceae bacterium | reverse complement strand
ACCCACTTGACCGATTGTCGCCATACACTCAAGTCTGATCATTCTAACTTCTGATGAAGGTAGACGAACTTGCGCATATGCGCCTTCTTTAGCCATAAGTTGAGCTGAGTTACCGGCTGAACGAACAAGTTGTCCGCCCTTTCCTGGGTAGAGCTCGATGTTGTGGATTACAGTACCCACTGGGATTGCGCTAATCGGTAGGCAGTTACCTGGTTTGATATCTGCGCCTTTACCTGAGCTGATTACATCACCAACATGTAGTCCAACTGGAGCGATGATATAAGCCTTTACTCCATCTGTGTACTCGATTAGAGCGATATTAGCTGTACGGTTTGGATCGTACTCAATGCTCTTAACAGTTGCAGGCATATCAACTTTTTGTCTTTTGAAGTCGATAATTCTGTACTTACGACGGTTTCCGCCGCCCTTGTGGCGAACAGTGATTTTACCGTAGCTATTTCTGCCCGCATGCTTTTTCTTTTTCTCAAGCAGGCTTTTCTCCGGTGCAACTTTTGAAAGCTCTTCGAAAGTTGATACAGTCATTTGTCTGCGAGCCGGAGTCGTTGGGTTAAATTTCTTCATTGCCATTGTTCTTCTTCTCCTTCTCTTACATCATTCCTTCAAAGAATTCAATCGGTTTGCTGCTTTCTCTGAGTTTTACAATTGCTTTCTTTCTCTTCGCTGTGTATCCTTTGTGAACGCCCATGCGCTTCTCTTGTCCACGCACATTCATTGTGTTCACACGCTCAACTTCAACTTTGAAGATTTCCTCGACCGCCTTAGCAATCTCGTGTTTGTTAGAGCCAAGTGCCACTTCAAATGTGTACACTTTATTTGCAACGCCTTGCATTGAACGCTCTGTGATAATAGGTCTCTTAATTATATCGTAAGAAGTTTTCATTAAGCATAAACCTCCTCAATCTTAGAAATAGCGTCTTTTAGAATAATGATATTGTCGTATCTAAGCAGATCATATACGCTGATGTTTGAGACAATTGTTGTCTTAACTCTTGGTAGATTTCTTGCGGAGAGTACGAGGTTTTTATCAACATCACTTGTGATGATAAGTGTTTTCTCAGGAGCCTCAAGAGCGCCTAGGAATTTCACCACTGATTTTGTTTTGATATCAGGGAATGTTGCGCCATCAACGATTTTTAGTTTGTTTCCGATTACACATGAAGAAAACGCACTCTTCATAGCAATTCTCTTAACCTTTTTGTTGATGCTTTGTCTGTATGAGCGTGGCTTTGGAGCAAATACGACACCACCATGTGTCCATTGTGGTGAGCGAATTGAACCTTGTCTTGCACGACCTGTGCCCTTTTGTCTCCATGGCTTACGTCCACCACCGCGAACTTCCGCTCTTGTCAATGCTGATTGTGTGCCTTGACGTTGGTTTGCAAGATATGCAACAACAACTTGATGTAGCACCGCTTTATTTACTTCTGCAGCGAAGATTCCTTCTGAAAGAGTCATCTCTCCAGTTACTTTTCCCTGCATATCGAATACTGATACTTTTGGCATAATTTTCTACCTCCTTCTCCTATGATTTCACGCTTGTTTTAATTGTCACGATTCCGCCTTTAGGCCCTGGAACAGCTCCTCTTAAAACGAGTAGATTGTTTTCCGCATCTATTTTCACGATGTCAAGATTTTGAACAGTCACTTGTACATTACCGTATTGACCAGGAAGTTTTTTACCAGGCATGATACGGCTTGGGTCGGTGTTCGCACCCATTGAACCCGCATGACGGTGAACTGGTCCACCACCATGAGTTTCTCTACCACGGCTAAAGCCATGGCGCTTGATTGCACCTGAGAAACCGTGACCTTTTGATGTTCCTGTAACATCGACGCAGTCGCCCACTTCAAATGTTGTTACATCAATTACATCGCCCACATTTTTCTCATCTGAGAACTCAAACTCTTTAACGTATTTCTTTGCTTCGATTCCAGCTTTGTCAAAATGACCTTTTGTTGGTTTGTTTGTGTGTCTTGCCGCAAGGTCTTGATAGCCGATTTGAACAGCTGTGTAGCCGTCTTTTTCCATGGTTTTAAGCTGTGACACTTTACAAGGTCCCGCTTGTACAACCGTTACCGGAATAACCATTCCAGCCTCGTCGAAAATCTGTGTCATTCCGACTTTTCTTCCGATGATTCCTTTTTTCATGAATTTCCTCTCTTTCGAGTGCTTAGCACCCTTGGTTATTGGTTGAGAATTGTGGCTCCCAACATGACCATTTGCAACCCCATGGTCGCAGTATCTAAATCCTAGCTATTATTATAGCTTGATTTCAATCTCAACGCCTGCCGGTAAGTCTAGACTCATAAGTCCGTCAACGCATTTTTGATTTGGGTTTAGCACATCGATTAGACGCTTATGAGTTCTCATCTCAAATTGCTCTCTAGAATCTTTGTACTTGTGTACCGCTCTTAGAATTGTTACGACTTCTCTGTCTGTCGGTAGTGGAATCGGTCCTGCGACTTGCGCCCCACCTCTTTTTGCTACATCCACGATTTTCGCTGCCGCTTGGTCAATAAGCGTGTGGTCGTAACTCTTTAAGCGAATTCTGATTTTTGACTTTGCCATGTTTTTTGCCCTCCGTTTGTCATAATTTTTGCTATACATATAATATAGCGTTCTTGTGCTCTTATGACGACATCACCTTTGCACATCTGAGTTAACATGTTTTGCACATCACTTTCAGACAACTGTGCATTTTTTATAGCCGGCAATTTCAAAACACCCTTCCGAGCGTTTCATTTCGTGACATAAAAAATCGGAAATGACATTTCCGAGATTTTTACAGCCGTCAAAGCGACTGTATAAAGACCCCCTATCTCTCAGCATCGTCGCCATGCGCCATATGGCGTCAAGCGATTGCCTTCAAAAGTTAGGTCGCATCACGAGGGGAACTCCCCTTGCTGCTCTCTATGTCGTGTTCGTCAAGCGAACTACGCTCCGCAGAAATAACCCGAGTAAACTCGGCAACCTCCTGCCTCATCGCATTTTGTCAAGCTAATACATTTTATACCATTCAAACCACAAAAGCAAGCTTTTTTCAAAATTAGTTGTGAACAATCTGTAAACATTTCGCACCATGTTTATTTAAATGTATTTTTTCGCTTTCCAAAAACAGTAATTGACAAATATATTATATAGGTATATAATGACCTTTACGAAACAAATACGGAGGATTGCGATGAGAGATTTTAAAATTGAGATTGAAAACAGAATTGAGTTTATTAAAAAAATGATAAAGAGCGCTAATGCGAGCGGCATTGTCTATGGCAACAGCGGTGGCAAAGACAGCGCCCTTGTTGGTATTCTGTGCAAAATGGCATGTGATAATACCGTGGGAATTATCATGCCCTGTGCCAGCAAGCGAAACTATGGCATGGACAAAGACGATGCAAATGAAGTTGCCAAGCAATTTAATATTGAAACTAGAGTTGTGGAGCTCACTGATGTGAGAGAGAGCTTGCTCTCGGCTTTGTCAACTGCGTGCACGCCAAATGACATCGCCCTTACGAATATTGCCCCAAGACTTAGAATGAGCACGCTATATGCGATCGGTGCAACCGAAAACCGCCTCATTGCAGGCACCGGAAACAAAAGCGAAATCCATATGGGTTATTTCACGAAGTGGGGCGACGGCGCTTGCGACTTCAACCCAATCGGAGACCTTACCGTAACGGAAATTTACGAATTTCTCGAATTTCTCGAGGCTCCAAAGAGCATAATAGAGAAAGCCCCCTCCGCAGGGCTGTTTGACGGACAGAGCGACGAAGCTGAAATGGGCGTTACATACAGCGCAATTGATACCTATATATATACAGGCGTTGCAAGCGATCACGACAGAGCTATAATCGAGCGCTATCACAGCCGCAGCGAGCACAAACGCAAGCTGCCACCTATCTATGGTAGCGA
>CAYJIE010000039.1:0-15942 GCA_964370145.1 uncultured Oscillospiraceae bacterium | reverse complement strand
ATCAATTAACAAATTGTTGACTTTATTAACACATGTCTCACATATAAAAAAAATATAATATTTGTGCGATTATTATAATTAGGAGGATTTTGTCTTGTCAAACACTGAAAACAAAGAAAAAAAGCAAAAAGACAATGTTGAGAAGAAAACGGAAAAGAAGAAATTTAAGATAAAGTGGTATATGGTAGCAGTCGTCGCCGTAGTCGGCTATTTTATCTATTCACGCTTTACAGGCCCCACTGTCGCCGTCGGCACACAGCAACTCATCTTCACAGAGGTAGCGGTGTCACGCAATGACATCATTAAGACCATCACAGCCTCAGGCACGCTAGAGCCTGCAGACTCCTATAATGTGACCAGCCTTGTTCAAGGTGAAATCCTCGAAGATTACTTTGAAAAAGGCGATATAATCGAGGAAGATACTTTGCTATATAGCATCGATGCGAGCAATGCACAGACAAATATTGACCGCTCGCAGAATTCACTCGAGCGTGCTCAAATCGCCTATAATGACATAGTAGACATGGCTGATGACCTAAGGATAAAATCCCCTGACACAGGCACTGTTCTCGCCATTGACTGCGAAGTTGGCGACGATGTTATGCAAGGCACCATCCTCGGACGAGTGCAAGACCGTTCAGCGCTTGAACTTGTGGTTACCGTAAACAACAATGATGTACCGCAGATTTATGTCGGTGCACCTGCACAGGTCACAATTGACGGAAGTTTTGAAATGCTTGACGGCACTGTCGATAAAATCGGCACTGTTGACAAAATTCTACCTTCCGGCGCCATTGTTCGTGACATCACAATCAAAGTGCCAAATCCGGGTGGGCTGAGCACAATGCACTATGCCACAGCGACCATCGGCAACATTTTTGCTACCAGTGGTGGCAACTTCATTGAATATCCCGTGAAAAATCTCGTTGCACCCACAACGGGCACCATCGCAAATATATATGTGGACGAAGGCTCAATTGCATATGACGACGAGGTCGTTATCCGCATGACCAGCGATAATTTAGACACGCAAATAAAAAACAGTGCACTTTCACTTGAAGATGCGCAACTCGCTTTAGACAATGCGATTGAGGCACTCGACGACTATATGATAAAGTCACCGATTACAGGCACTGTAATCGAGAAAAACTACAAAGCTGGCGACAAAATTGAAATGTCGGCAGGTGCATTGCCGCTTGCTGTAATCTTTGATTTGTCCACGCTTGAATTTGAGATGACCATCGACGAGCTGGACATAAGCTTACTAAAGGTCGGTCAAGAGGTGGAGATTACAACTGACGCCGTCGAAGGCATGACCTATTATGGCGTAGTCAGCGAAGTAAGCATAAACGGCCAATCCATGAATGGTGTAACTTCCTATCCTGTAACGGTGGAAATTTCAGAGACCGAAGGACTTCTCCCCGGAATGAATGTCAATGCAACCATCATCGTCCAAGAGAAACTCGGCGCACTATCTGTGCCCCTAAATGCAGTTGACAGAGGGAATGTCGTCTTTGTAAAATCCACAGAGGGCGACGGTCCCGTCAGTGGCGAAATTTTAGCCGAGGGCGAGCAAAACCCATTCCCCGAGGGAATGCCTGCGGGATATACACAAAGAACTGTTTCGCTTGGAATTAATGACGATGAGAACATTGAAATCCTTGCAGGACTTAATGACAATGACACCATCTGTATTGTAACTATCGAAGTTGAGCGCCAAGACACCGTTATATCGCAATTCGGCGGCACGCAAGGTGTTCAATCCGGCGGAATGCCAATGGGCCCTCCGGGCTAATCCACGAATTTGAAAGGAAGCATATATGGTTAAACATTTGGTTGACCTGCAACATATTGTAAAGACATATGAGCTCGGGGATAGCATCATACATGCGGCGCATGATGTGGATTTCACTGTGGAGCAGGGCGAATTTGTCGCCATTGTCGGGCCTTCGGGTAGCGGCAAATCCACTCTAATGAACATCATCGGCTGTCTTGATGTCCCGACTTCAGGCAAATATATATTAAACGGTGTAGATGTGAGCTCCATGAAAGCAGATGAGCTTGCACAAGTACGCAACAAAATGCTGGGTTTCATTTTCCAGCAATACAATCTGATTGCAAAGCTCGATGTTTTTGAAAATGTTGAGCTCCCACTTCTATACAGCGGACTGCGTGAGAGTGAGAGAAAGAAAAAAGTTCTCCTAGCGCTTGAGAGAGTTGGGCTGTCAGATAAGTTGCGCAATCGCCCAAATCAACTGTCAGGTGGACAGCAACAACGTGTATCCATCGCAAGAGCGCTTGCAGGAAACCCTCAAGTCATTCTTGCCGACGAGCCGACAGGTGCTCTTGATTCAAAAACCGGCAGAGATGTATTGAAATTCCTAAAGGACCTCAACGCCGAAGGAAACACTATTATACTTATCACGCATGACAACTCTATTGCAAAAACAGCGCAGAGAATCATAAGAATGCATGACGGCAAAATCATATACAACGGGTCCTCTGAAAATCCCGAGGCATATGTATTGCCCGACGAAGAATAGACTCAAATTAGGCTGTGTCAATCGCAACGCCTAAGGAGATTGGAGGAGACCTTGAACGTAAAGCAATCATTTAAGCTAGCCATAAAAAGCCTCATGGTCAGCAAAGTGCGAGCACTTCTCACCATGCTCGGCATCATTATTGGTGTCGCCGCTGTTATCATTATCGTCAGTATGGGTAATGGCATGACGGACACGATGATGGATGTCTTTGAGGGGCTTGGCACAAATCTCATCATGGTCAATGTGTCCACGCGCGGAAATCGTGTCGCCGACGTGGACGCCATGTATGAGATTGCAAATGCACATCCCGATATAATTCGAGCAATAACCCCAGCGGTGCAGGGAAATGGCACCTTGAAAAACGGCTCAGATAATGTTTCCTCGTCTGTCATGGGCATAAGCGAGGATTATCTACTAATTAAATCTGCCGACATGAAGGAGGGCCGTTTCCTATCCTATATCGATGTTGAGCGCCGCTCCAAAGTATGTGCCATTGGGACATATGTAAGCGAGGAAATTTTCGACAATGACCCAATTGGAAAAACCCTTCGCCTAAATGGCGAGAACTTTATTGTCGTAGGCGTGGTAGACGAGCTTGCAAATTCCGCTGACAACAGCGACGACGATATGGTTTATATACCATATACTATTGCTTCCACAATGACAAACACAGGAATTCCCTCAGCATATCAATTTAGCGCAACCTCAGAAGACGCCTCAGCACAAGTGAGACTTGTCCTCGAAGATGCACTTTTTGAGATATATGAAAATGACGATTCCTATTTTGTCATGAGCATGGCGGAGACACTGTCGGAAATCACTGCTCTCACTGACACCTTTGTCACTGTCCTAACGGGAATTGCGGCGATTTCACTGCTTGTCGGCGGCATCGGTATTATGAATATCATGCTTGTATCCGTTACGGAGCGCACAAAGGAAATCGGTGTCAGAAAGTCGCTTGGCGCAAGACAACGTGACATCATGGGGCAATTTGTCATTGAGGCGGCGACCACCAGTGCCATTGGCGGCATCATCGGCATTGGTCTTGGCACAGTCTGCGCAAATTTCTTAACCGGTCTATATGACATAAATTCAGGCGTCACACTCGAGGCGATTGCCGTGTCATTTGGCGTATCTGTCGCAATCGGCATTATCTTCGGCTATCTGCCTGCCAACAAGGCGGCTAAGCTAAATCCGATTGACGCATTGAGATTTGAATAAAAGGGAAATGTTCAATTCGATTGGAACTATTTTGATTTTCAGTCAAATGACGACTGATATTTTGCCGCGTTGAAACCGACTTGGCAAAAGCGCATAAAAACATCTGGAAAGGAATTTAATATTAACATGAAAAGAATAATTTCTGCGGGACTGGCAATTTTAATGCTACTGGGCATATTTCTTGTACCTCTCACAGCATCTGCCGCAACTTTCAATGATAAAATTGAAATTTTAGGCGCTATGGGTATAATGAACGGCGACGAAAACGGCAATTTGAACTTAAGAAACAATGTGACAAGAGCGGAGTTCACAAAAATGCTTATCACAGCGTCACCCGACAAAAACAAGGCAGAGGGCGTGACAAATGTATCACCATTTTCCGATGTCCCCAGTAGCCACTGGGCAGCTGGATATGTGAAGACAGCGGCGAACAATGCACTCATCGTCGGATATCTCGACGGCACATTTAAGCCCGACGCCACCATCAAACTCGAAGAGGCGGTTAGCATTGTGCTAAAACAGCTTGGCTATCTTGCGAGCGACCTTGAGGGCTCATATCCGCAAGGGCATATCGCAAAATACGAATCACTTGAGCTTGACGACGGAATTAACGCTGATATTGGCGAGTACTTAACACGTGAGGACTGCGCAAATCTAATTTATAATATGCTTACCGCCAAAACAAAAAGCGGCACAGCATATGCTTTAACGCTCGGATATAGACTTGATAGCGCAGGAGACCTAGACTTGACCACTGTCGTTAATTCAACCATGACAGGGCCATATATCATTACTGACAGCATCGGTCTTCGCGACATCGTCACAGATATCAATACGGTGACTATCACAAAAAATTCTGACAGCATTGCAGTAAGCGATGTCAAGGAATATGATGTGGTGTATTACAGCGAGGAGCTCAATAAAATTTGGTGCTATGACAATAAAGTCACTGGCATGCTTACCCAGATTTCAAATCAAAACAGCGCTAACGGCACAATGGCTACGGTGACCGTGAACAATAAGCTCTATGCCGTCTCAAGCTCTTCAGCACAATTCAAACTCTCTACTCTTGGAGAATTTACAGTCGGCGACTATGCGACACTTATCATAGACAGAGACAGTCTTGTAATCGATGTGCTTCCCACCGAAGTCATCAATTCTGCCACTTATGGGATTATTACTCAAATCGCGCAACTTGCACACCCAACCGATAACAACTCCACTGTAAATGCAAATACAGCGGTTGTGACAACGACAACCGGCGCTATTCAACAAGTTAAAAATCCGCCCTCACATCTTAAAGTCGGCGACACTGTCGAAATTACATATGAGGACGGACAAGAAACGCTTAGACGTGTCGGCTCTGATATCACAGCCACAGTCAACGACAGCGCTACATATGCAGGGACTCGCCCAATTGCAAATGATGTAAAAATTCTTGAAACAAGTGGCTATAACACTGGGACAATCCATAAAATCTCACTTGCAAATCTTGAACTTACCACAAATAACACCCTGTTCCACGCACTAAATGAGCGCGGAGAAATTGAACATCTCATCTTAAAAGATGCCACAGGCGACCAGAATACATATTGTGTTGTCACAAATTCGCAAGAGACAATGACGCCTTCAATCTTTGGCAGTTATGTATATGATGTGAAAGGCAGAATGCAGACACATCAGTCAACTAGCACTATATTTAATATTACGGTTGGCCCTGCTGTCATCGCAGACACCGCCTATAACAATTTTAGTATCAAAAATCTCAAAGGCGAGCGCCCAAGTGAGTTTTTCACTAACACGGTGAGAATTGGCAGCGATAGCTATTTAATTTCGCCCGATGTTGTTGTCTATGAACTAAAGGATAATCAATATGCTTATACGACTGAGGAAATTGACTTCAATGAGAATATAGATGACATTAAGGTTTTCTATGACGATAGCATTAAGCAACCAAAAATTCGTGTAATCGTTGTTGAAGTGTATTAAATTAATAAAAATATATTGAAATAACTCTGCATTAGTGATAAACTACATGCAGAGTTTATTTTATTGGAGGTACAAAATGAGCAAATCAAAGGTATATTTCACCGATATGCGTGCGCCTGTCGGAACAAGTCTTTTGACAAAATTAAAGCGACTGATTAAAACAGCGGGGATTGAGGATATTGATTTTAACAATAAGTTCACCGCCATCAAACTTCACTTTGGAGAGCCTGGAAACTTATCATTTCTTCGCCCAAACTATGCGAAAGTAGTCGCAGACACAGTTAAAGAGCTTGGCGGTGCGCCATTTCTAACTGACGCAAACACCTTGTATGTCGGTCGCCGCAAAAATGCAATCGACCATATGGAGGCGGCATATGAAAATGGTTTTTCCCCATTTTCAACAGGATGTCATGTCATCATTGCCGACGGGTTAAAGGGCAATGATGAAGTTGACGTTCCTGTCGAGGGCGCTGAGCTATGTAAGACGGCTAAAATCGGACGAGCGGTGATGGACGCGGATATTTTCATTTCGCTAAACCACTTTAAGGGGCATGAATTGACCGGTTTTGGCGGCGCTCTTAAAAATATCGGCATGGGCTGTGGCTCAAGAGCCGGCAAGATGGAAATGCACAATGACGGAAAGCCAAAGGCGAGTGCAAAGCGTTGTGTCGGATGTAAGGTGTGTGCAAAATTCTGTGCACATGGCGCAATCACTTTTAACGCAGAAAATAAGGCTGAGATTAATCATGACAAATGCGTAGGCTGTGGCCGTTGTATTTCCGCCTGTAATTTTGATGCGATTTACAATTCCTCTTCCACTTCAAGCGTGACTTGTAACAAAAAGATTGCCGAATATACAAAGGCAGTTCTCGACGGCAGACCACATTTCCATATCTCACTTGTAATCGACGTTTCACCATATTGCGACTGCCACGGTGAAAATGACGCCGCTGTAATCCCAAATGTGGGCATGTTCGCCTCTTTCGACCCAGTCGCATTGGATATGGCATGTGCTGACGCTTGCAACGCACAACCTGCGATGCCAAAGAGTTTCCTCTCTGACCACAAGGGCAGACATGATGACCACTTCCACTGCATGCACCCTGACACTGATTGGAAGAGTTGCATTGAACATTCTAAGAAACTCGGAATCGGCACGGACGAATATGAACTAATCGAAATGTAGTTTTCAGTCAAAAAACGGCGCTTGAAAAATCGCCAGAATAGTAAAGAAAGAAGATGTCAGCCGACATCTTCTTTCTTTACTATAATGTATATTGTATATTATATTTTATACAAATCGCTACATTTCATTTCTATCAGCATCTAAAAAAGCGTATTCAACCAACTCCGCTTTGGGGCTGTGTTCAAACATAAAGGGGTATCCGTTGACTTCGATTTCCTCAGCTGTAGTCTCATCGCCATTATAGGTAATCTTAACCGTTTTACAGTCTGGATTGTTGACTAAAAATAAATACATGTCCTTCCAGTGAATTTGAGCAATATCATCCACTACCTCGTCAGGCTTGTGGCTATCAACATATTTATAACTACTTGCCCGATTACCTACATATCGGCACTCCATCGGTAAATAGTACATATCTTGATGCTCGTCTGTGGAAATAAACCACATCATTACTTCATCGCCTACACCAACCATACCTACATATGAGATATCTGCAGTATCAGCTTCTGTGATAGGAATGATCTCTCTCGCTTTGTCAATCATCTCCTGTGTGCCATTTAACACCTGCGAGTTATTGTATATGAAAATACCGATGGCGGCTACGATTATCCCGATTGGCATTGCCCATTTCTTCAAATTCTCACCCCTCCAAACATCATCAATCATTATCGTAATTATACATTAATAACAACTCGAATGCAAGAAAAATCTTGAGATGCAGATTGACGGGCGCGCATCTAATTGTATATACGGTATTTTTGACCTAATGCATCATTATGAACAACTCACAGACATCAGCGATAACTAATATAGCCCTCATTCACCGCTCTCGCATTAACTCACGAAGTTTCATAAGCACCTTTTTCTCCGCTCTTGACACTTGCACTTGAGAAATGCCAAGTTCTTTTGCCGTCTCCTGTTGTGTCCTGCTCCCAAAATATCTAAGTAGCATTATGCGCCTTTCTTTTTCAGGGAGTTTCTTTAATGCATTGTCAATTGAAATCCGATTAATTTCCTCCTCCGTCGTGTCCGTGCCCAGCATGTCCAAAAGTTCACCGCCATCTTCAAAGGCGAGATATGACAGCGAAAGAATTTGATTTTGACTGCCCATAATAAATGCGAGCTCGCTCTCTTCAATACCGCTCTCTTTTGCGAGCTCTGACATGGTTGGATGCTCGCCATGTTTAAGATAATATTCCTCTGTGATTTTTGAGATGCGCAAATTTGCCTCTTTGATGCTCCTGCTGACGCGAATCGTGCCATAGTCGCGGAAGTGGCGCTTTAATTCCCCGAGCATAACCGGTATTGCATATGTTGAGAACTGCACCCCTGCCTCAAGGTCAAAATTTCTGACCGCCTTTACGAAGGCGAGCGATGCAATTTGAAATAAGTCGTCATATTCCGTGCCACGACCGACAAAACGCTTAACCGCCATATGGATAAGCCCTTGATTTTGCTCGAAAAATGTGTCATAAGCAAAGCTATCCCCACTTTTCGCACGCTCAAGCAATGCAATTTTCTCCTGTCTAAGCTCCTCTTGTCCTAGCTTATTCATCTACTCACCCGTAGTGACTTTCTTCCACATAGTGACCGTGGTGCCGACATTCTCTTTTGAGCGCACTTGCACTTTGTCCATGAAAGCCTCCATGATTGAAAAGCCCATTCCACTGCGCTCTTCGTCGGACAGGGTGGTAAAGCATGGTGTTCTTGCAAGATTTATATCGCAAATCCCCACGCCCTTGTCCCTCACTGAAATCTTAAAAACCCCATTGGACATCATCTGCATTTTTATGTAAATCTTACCATTGGCAATCTCTCTGTACCCATGCACAATTGCATTTGTCACACATTCAGACACCGCCGTTTTTATATCGGTGATTATGTCAATCGTCGGATCAAGTTGTCCAACAAATGCCGCTGATGCAATCCTTGCATAGCTTTCATTCACACTTTTAGCATCAATTGTCATTTTAACTTCATTGACTACCTGCTGTTTTTCAGCCGCTTTCACTTTTTGTAATGTTATCATATCCTACCCCTCTTATTCCTGTATATTTACATATTTTGCGGCGCCCGACATTGCAATGATGGTCTTTGTCTTGCCGGTGACACCAACTAAACTCACTTCCCCGCCATACCGCTTCATCTGCTTATATCGCCCCATGATAAAGCCAAGCCCCGAGCTGTCCATAAATCCAATATCGCTAAAGTCGAGCACAAGTGCTTTTGGCATATGCTCGTGGATTTGTCTGTCCACCTGCTCACGCAAAAATGCGGCGACATGGTGGTCAAGGTCACCGCTGACATGCGCTGTCAGC
Organism: uncultured Oscillospiraceae bacterium; assembly: GCA_964370145.1. Taxonomy (GTDB): domain Bacteria; phylum Bacillota; class Clostridia; order Oscillospirales; family Feifaniaceae; genus CAYJIE01. The sequence goes on along the minus strand of CAYJIE010000039.1, from coordinate 6,685 downwards.
ACCGAATTTTCAATTGATAGCTTTACGTTCATGCCTTCCTCCCAAAAAAATAAATATCGGTTATTATTCACCTTGAATAATAACCGATATTGTTTGCATTAATTGTCGAAATATTCCTGTTTTGGAATATTTTATAAGTTATTTATATGTTGTTCATAAATTGTTCGCAACTTGCAGAAAGCTATCTGCCCCTAAGTCACAGCCGCAGCGCCCTCTTCAACTTGAGCTTTTGGCTTTGTTTCATAATCAATTTCAAGTTGTTCACGAAGTGCATATACCTCTTCGAGATGAGCCGCTTTTTGCTCTTCTGTAAAATGTTCTGGGAAATGGCGTGGAGCTGACTCAAAGTCATATCCAACATCGAGTGCGCCCTTTCCAGGAGGCACGGAGCCCGATGGCAGTGGCGGGAATTTACCGATATATTCCACGACTTGCTCAAGCGCATATGTCTTTGGTTGGATGCTCTTACCTTTAAGCTCCATTTCACCGTGATAGCGCACGATTACTTTGTCTTTCACCGCCTCATACAGCACCTCATTCATAAGCACCTGCCCACGGCGAGCAACGGACTCAAATCTTGCGGCAGTATTAACGGTGTCGCCGATGGCTGTAAGGTCTTTACGGCTATCCGAACCGATATTACCGAAGATAATCGGCCCCATGTTAAGTCCGATTCCAGGCATGACAGAGCGCCCATACTGCGCCACTTGCTCAGGCACTTTAAGCGAGCCATTATATGAGATCTCCCATGCGGCAAGCACTGATTTATATGCGTAATTATCCTGCGGCAGTGGTGCGTTAAACACCGCCATAGTCGCATCACCAATGAACTTATCAAGAAAACCTTCATATTTATGGACAGCGCCCGAAGTCAGTGTGAGATAATCTCTAAGCATATCAACGACTTGCATTGGCTCAAGCGGCTCACTAAACGGCGTAAATCCACGAATATCGACGAAGAGGACAGACGCTATAATTCTCTGACTGGAAAGACTTTCTAAGTTAAAGCCCTCCTCATTCATACGCTCAACGACACGCGGGTCGAGATATTTCTTAAACACATTGGAGAGTTGATTTCTCGCTTTTTGTTCAACAAAGAAGTTAGCAACAACGACCACGACGAAGAGCACGAAAACTGCGAGCAGGAGATAAAGCGGCTCTAGCATGATGCGCACATAATGCCCATCTCTCAAGAACAAGAACGGTATATCCATAAACTCTAAGCCCATGAATCCCCACAGAAAATCGGGTGGGAACACGAGTGCACGACACATGAAAACATATGCGCCGTTGATTAAAATCATCACCACAGACGCAAGCACTATGTTTAGAGCTCTAAACACAAAATACAGCGCAAAAATTATCACAAAAAGCGCAACCATCTGTGTCTCCCAAGGCACTCTGTAACGATATTCGTTCCAGCGCATCGCTTCAATTGCGTTGGCATGGATTTCAATACCGTGCATTGGAACAGGTGAAATCGGCGTTGAATAGGCGTCTTGCATGCCCGCTGCAAACGGGCCGATAAGCACCATTTTGCCTGAATATAAATAAGGGTCAATTTCGCCATTAATCAAATCTATAAGCGAATATCCGTCGCCATATGCGCCGGGCTCGCCATAGTACGGAATCTCAAACATATATCTAAAGTTAAGCGGTGGGTTTGGCTCAAACTCAGGATATGTCTCATAATCGAGTCCCCAATATGTATTGTACTTTTCAAGAATTGTGTAAGCAAAGCTCATTGAAACCTCAAGCCCTGTTTCCTCTTGAATTTCCTCTGGCAAGTCAAGTTGCTGGATGTATGAGCGGACATTTCCGTCAACGTCAGGCATCGAGTTGATATGCGCGGTCGTTGTGACTTCCATCAGCTCAGGATATGGGATTTCATACAGCGTCATCATGAAGTCATTTGTGCGAGCAACACCTTCTTCATCAATATACAGCTCTGTTTCAATTGTGGCAGAGGTTGCAAAAACTTCATTGTCCGCAAGTGCCGCCGCATCGACTAGCTTTTGATCGATTTCAGGTGTCGTGTAACCAAAGAACAAACAGTCAAGCCCGATAGCTGCAGGTGCTTCTTCAGGCACACTGTTTAGAACAGTCAGGGCATCCGCAATTCCGCTTCTTCCCCACGAGGTGAATGGCCCTAGCGCATCGAGGGTTTTCTCATCGATACCAAAGACGATGATTTCGCCGTCAAGAGCTTGCGCATCTTGATAGAGTGAGTCCTCAAACATCATGCTGATGTTTGCAAGTGGGTCTAGATAGCTGATGGTGGTCAGCACAATCGCCCAAACAAGTGCGTACGCTAAGTTCTTTTTTGAAAATAGTTTCTTTAATGTCAGTTTCTTATCCGATAAGTACCACCGTTTTCTTGCAGATTTGTCTTTTTTCGGCTTGTTAGCTTCCATATAATACCTCCCCGCGTCAATGCAAAAATTATATAACAAACTGCGCATTTAGTCAATAGTTTAATATTAATTATGTGCAATTTGCGCAGTATCTACATTATAAAAATATCTTTACATTTGAATGTTTGTGTGTTACAATAAGATATAATAGCCCAAATAATGGAATAGAGGTGGATCATGGGACTGGTTGCAGCGCGTTGCACAAAATGCGATACCAACGCTCAATTTGACAACTTGCAAGATACGGCATCTTGCCCGCATTGTTCTGAAATTGTAAATGTTCGTGATAGTATCAAATATCTTTGGGATTACAACATGGCAGGCGGAAAAAAGAGTGAGAGCTCTGACTCTGACAATAAAGAGGGAGCCCCAAGGGATAGTTCTGCTCAATCAGGCGGCAGTTCCGCTCTCGATGGTAGCACAGCTGCAGCTAGCAGTTCTGCGCCACAACAGAGTGAAGATTCTCTTGCACAAATAGGCTCAGAATTGCCGACTAATTTAATCGATGGTGCTCTCACGGGAAATCGTGGCAATGAGCGCAAAATCGATGAAATTGCAAGCATTGCAAAATCCGCTGCAATGGATACAAGTGTCGCCTCGGGAGACAGCACGAGTGACGAGGAAACCTGTCTTGCAGAGGCTAAGCGTTGCTTTGTAAGGGCAGACTTGAAGGGAGCTGTCGAGCATCTCAATCAAGCCTTAAAACACAATAAAAAAAGCCATCGTGCGCTTTTTGGGAAATTCCTTGCAACAGGTCTTGTGCAAAACTATTTAGACGCTGTAAATGTCTCTACAAAATCCTATATGGAAAAATATAAAGTGCTCGGTCATGCGATAAATGTCGAGAGCTTTCTTAAATATGAATATCTAATTAAAAATGTCACTTCAAAGCTAAGCCGCGCAGATGCTGACTATTTGCTAGGCTTTAACATCCTCAACTTCAAAAGTGGTATTGACGGCGGACTTAGCGTCATGCACGTCGTTGCGGCGTCGGATAATATCGAGGCGTTTCGCATGCTCTTTGAAGAGGGAATGTCCGTCAACATCTATAATGAAAGCGGTAGCCAACCTATACATATCGCCGCATTCGCAGGCTCGGGAGATACGATAAAATTGCTGTCAAACGCAGGTGCCGATGTGAACTCCATGAGCAAACTGGGCTATACCCCCGTTATTTTGGCGGTGTTAACAGGTAATCAATCAAATTTGCGCTCACTGATAAGTTGTGGCGCCGATGTAAATAAGGGCGATAAAGCAGGGCATACACCACTGCATTATTCCGTCAACTTCGGAGACGGCGCAAAAATCGAATCAATTAAAATGCTTGCGGCGGCGCAGGCAGATATGAGCCCTAAGAACGATGAGGGCAACACTCCACTGCATGACGCAGTTGGAAATGAGAGAGTTTCCGTTGCGCAAACCCTTGTAAATCTGGGCGCTGATATTAATGTCAGAAATGAAGACGGAAAGACTGCTCTCCATCTTGCGTGCCGCATGAGCTCGAGAGATATGGCAAGATTTTTAATTCAAAATGGCGCACAGGTCACAGTCATGGATAATGCCGGCAACACCCCGCTCCATGTTGCGGCTCGCTCAGGACATGTCGAAGTTGCAAAAATGCTCATTGAGGAGGGCGCTCGTGTCGAAGCGACAAACCGCATGAATCAAAAACCAATTACGGTTGCAAAACTGCGCAATATGGACAAGATGGTGAACTATCTTAAGAAATTTGACGCTGAGAAGGCGGCTGTTGAGAAGAGCGGCAAGAAGGGCGGCAGATGCTATATTGCAACGGCGGTATACGGAAGCTATGACGCACCGCAAGTACTTGTGCTAAGACGCTTTAGAGACGAAGTCCTCATGACAAACCCTCTGGGCAAAGCCTTCGTAAAACTGTACTATTTTGCAAGCCCACCTGTTGCAAAAAAACTCGAAAAAGCCTCATTTATTAACCGTGCAGTTAGAGGGCTTTTAGATAAATTCGTTAAATTTTGTGATAAATAAATGTAGCAATAAAAAAAGAGCTGTAAATCAGCTCTTTTTTGCTGTTAATAAATAATTATACAAATTTGATTAACATTAAAAACATTGACTTTTTTGCACATTTTTGATACAATGTAATATGAATTTAATCTAAAATCAGAATAATATTTATATATTTCGCCGATTTTTACGGCTGATTGGAGCGATACATGAAAAAACATCTCCTTTATCTATTCATTGGCATGGTGACAATTTTCACAGCATGTAGCAGTCAAACCGAACTCCCCGAACCACCAAAGCAAACTTTGGATAGTGGAAGCAAGCCGACAGTGGCACTCACTGTTTGGGCGCCTACTGAATATGCGGCGACATTTGCGACAGCTTTTGATGCATTTGAGGCGGAGAACAGCCACACGGTATATGAAATCGAATTTGAGGCTGTGGAGAGGGACGCCCTTTTAGATAAACTTGAAAGCGGCACAGCGCCAGATATTTTTGTATATGAGCTCGAAAGTTTTGACGCACTTCTTGAAAGAAACTCCCTTCTTGAAATTGTAAGAAATATTGAGCGCATTAATGGCGAGCATCTTGAGAATGCCCTTACATATGTGACTGATGACAACTCGCTCTACGGTTATCCGCTCGCAAGCGACAACAGCACCTTGTTTTTCTATGACAGCGCACATTTTAACGAGGCGGAAGTGAGTTCTTTTGACGGGCTGTTTGTCACTGCGCAGAATAATAAAGTTGAAGTGATTCTCGATTTGAAAGACTCGCTTACAATCACCTCATTTTTCGCATCAGCAGGGCTGACTGTGGCTGAGGAAGACGGCGTAATCAGCACGGATTATGCGTCAAACACAGGAATTAGCATTGCGACAAAGCTCGCAACATATGCACAGTCTGAGAGCTACAAGGCGGATTTAAGCACATTGTCCGAAGACCTCGAAGAAGGCAGTGTTGCGGCAGGGCTTATTGACAGCAGCCTCCTCCCTGAGATTTCAGCGGCAATAGGCGAGACTCTTGTCATTGCCCCACTTCCAAAAATCAGCATCGGTACCGCAGGCTACCCACTAGCCTCCCCCACAACCTTTGATTATGTGGGCGTCAGCCCGCAAAGTGGCAAAATCGACGCCATTGCCCTTGCAGAATATCTCTCCACAAATCAGGACTTGAGCATACCGACTGACTATGCCCCAACATTCCTAAGCTATGCGAGCTCCGCTGAAGTTTCAGCAGATGAGGAGCGCGCGGCGAAGTTTGAAAATTCCAAAACACCATATGTAAATGCGATACGCACAGCTGAGCTTGCGACTGCTCTCACATCATTTGTAGATGAGCTATCCACAATTTCAGAGGATCGCACAATATCAAGGATTATTAATGAAATTGCGATAAAAATACAACTGGGTCAGATGTATTAGAGCATGATTTGCACTGGAGGTGAGCGCCACGCTTTTTAGAAATCTAATTTCAATATTTAAAAAAGACGCAATATTTAAGTATAAGTATACATATAAGGGCAAGAAAAGTCGTGGTGATTTGAGAGTCATTCTCCCAATCTCGCTCATTGTAATCGGACTAATTCTATATGCATTGCCAAAATTCCTACCCGTAGGGACTATATCAGTTTTTATGATATCCTCCGCAAAAATCCTCTTAATTCCACTTAAATTCATAAATGGATTGTTTGGATTTGCACTGTTTGAAATCTGCATTATTTTGATTATTCCGTTTTTCATTTGGGCAATACTCTATGAGAGACGCACAAAGGACAAAGAGAAGACAAAGACGATGACTTCCATACTTGCCTCTGTGCTTGGCTTGATGATTATAACTTTTTCAATTTCACTTGGCGCAGGTTATTATAGTGAGCCGCTTGAAGAAACACTGGAACTACGCGGTGGCGAGGTGAACTTAAAAAACATCACCGACGCTACATATTATATCGCAGACATGGCATCTACCACGCGCGCCCTTGCCTATGAGAGCGGCGAGCCCTCACTAAAGGTGGGCGATTACTATCCACATATAAAAGAGACATATAAGAGGCTTGGCGAAGAAAATGATGTATTCAAAGGCATGACCAGCCGCCCAAAAGCGGCGATATTTTCAGTGCCGATGTCCTATCTTGGCATAAGCGGCATGTACAGCCCCTTCACAAGCGAAGCGCTTATCAATGTAAACACCACCCCACCCGCAATGCCATTTACAATTGCGCATGAGGTGGCGCACAGCCTATTTATCTCCAGAGAGGACGAGGCAAACTTCATGGGTTTCTTCACCTG
>CAYJIE010000038.1:0-21548 GCA_964370145.1 uncultured Oscillospiraceae bacterium | reverse complement strand
TGATGCTCTTGTCTGTGCTGTGCTTGTCGTCTGGTCCGTTGTTAATGTAGCATTATTAATTTTGAGTGTTGCTCGATATGAGTAATTCTAATGTAATTCATTGCCACAAGCCTTAATAATCATTGTGCAATATGCTGTGAAGTTTTCTCGATTAATTAAAATTAATCACAAAAATGTAGAAAAAATGAGTTTTTTGGTAGTCTTTATGTAAATTTTTATAAAAATTTGATATTAATGGTTGTAATTTTTTTAAATACCGTTATAATATGATATAGTGTTTATCAAAAACAACCTTGATTTTGGTGGTGATTACTTTAGAAGGTCAATTTAAGAAAACAAAGCATAAATTGCGCCCGGGACAAATTGTCTTCATGGGATTTACAATGGTTATTTTTGCGGGAACAGTGCTCCTCATGCTCCCCATTGCAACGAAGGAGGCAGGCTCTGCTGATTTCATGACTGCATTTTTCACGGCAACTTCCGCAACTTGCGTTACAGGATTGGTTGTCGTTGATACTTATCAATATTGGACAGACTTCGGGCAATTTGTAATTCTGTCGCTAATTCAGATTGGCGGGCTTGGATTCATGACATTTGCAACGATGTTTAGTTTGATTGTCAGACGGCGAATAACAATCTCGGAGCGACTTGTCATGATGGAGAGCCTAAACTTCAATGACATGTCGGGTGTGGTGCGAACCACAAGGCGGATAATTTTCGGTACGTTGGCGTTTGAAGCGGCAGGGGCGTTTATACTCTCCATTCGCTTTATTAAGGATTTTGGCATATTGGGTGGTATTAAAAAAGGCGTGTTTCACTCCGTTTCTGCATTTTGCAATGCTGGATTTGATTTGATGGGTGAGAGTGGGACAGCGTTTTCCTCGCTTATGGGATATCAAGACGACCTCGTGGTCAATATCGTTATAATGATACTTATTATAATGGGCGGTCTCGGTTTTCTTGTGTGGGATGACATCGCAAATCTCAAAGTGCCGAGCTTTAAGAAGCTCACGCCATATAGTAAGCTTGTAATTATAGTTACGGGTTTGCTGATTTTAATTGGGACGATAACTACATTTTCATTCGAGTTTTCAAACTCTGCAACCATTGGGGATCTTCCCTTGCACGAGAAAATTCTGACATCACTGTTCCAGTCGGTAACAACAAGAACTGCTGGATTTAACACAATTGATCAAGCGGCACTAAGACCGGAAACACAAATTGTGAGTATGATTTTGATGTTTATTGGCGGCTCTTCCGGCTCGACCGCAGGTGGTATTAAAACTGTCACTTTTGCAGTGCTTGTGCTTATGGCAGTTAGCGTTGCCAAAGGTAGCCGCAGAGTCACTTTGTATGAGAGAGCCATCTCCACTGACTATGTTTTCCGTGCGTTGACAATTTTCTTTATTGCGGTAACAATGGTGTTCACAGGAACAATTCTACTACTCGTCACACATGATATCGATCCCCTTGCGGCGATGTTTGAATGTGTCTCGGCATTTGCGACAGTCGGGCTGTCCATGGGGGCAACACCATCGCTGTCACTGCTCGGGAAAATATATATAATAATGCTCATGTTCTTTGGGCGGCTTGGAATTTTGACGGTCACCTTGTCCATTGCGAGAAGACTTGCAATTGAAACAGGGCCTGTGAAATATCCGATGACTAAAATTATGATAGGTTAAGAGAGGTATATATGAAATCATTTGCTGTAATTGGGCTTGGACGCTTTGGAAGCAACTTAGCTAAGACATTGGCAGGGCTTGGTTGTGAGGTGCTTGGAATTGATGAAAATGAAGAGCGAGTGCAAAAAGTCAGCGACTTAATCACACATGCAATTGTTGGAGATGCGCAAGATGAGAGGGTGCTCCGCTCAGTTGGAATTCGAAATTTTGACTGTGTAATTGTTGCGCTCTCATCGGATATGCAGAGTTCAATCCTTGTGACTTTGATGCTCAAGGAGCTTGGTGTTAACATGGTCGTTTCAAAAGCGCAAAGTGAGGCACATGCAAGAGTGCTTACAAAAATCGGAGCCGAAAAGGTCGTGTTCCCAGAGCGTGACATGGGTGTTAAAGTTGCACAAAGCCTTGCGAGAAACAATATCCTTGACTATATTGAAATCAGCCAAGACTATTCAATCGTCGAGATTATGATGCCAAAGTCATGGGCAGGAAAAACACTTAAAGAACTCAACATTCGTGCGAACTATGGGCTAAACGTAATCGCTGTGCGCCACGAGGGTGACAGAGATATCGAAATCTCACCAAAGCCCGATGAAAAGCTTGTGGCAGGTGATGCAATTGTCGTAATCGGTCAGACATTTGACATCAATAAATTAGCGGGCGAAGAAGGGCAATGAGTGAGATTTTAAGAATAAGCTCTGTGAAGAACGAGGCGATAATCAGGGCGGCTAAATTACTTAAGACCAAGGAGCGACGCTTAGAAAAGCGCTTTCTTTTAACAGGGGACAAGTTGGTATACGAGGCGATTAATAATGGCTTTTCGCTATCGGAAATTTTTATTTTAGAGGGCTCGGACTTTTCGCATTTTGTAAAATTGAAAAAGGTTAAGGTATATGAAGTCACTGAAAATGTGATGAAAAAGCTCACAGAGCTAAAAAGTCTTCCGAATGTCGTTGCAGTCTGTGAGATGAAGGAAAAAGAGGAGCTTAAACTTGAGCGCGGCAAGCAATATATCGCACTTGAGAATATTCAAGATATGTCAAATGTCGGTAACATACTGCGCACGGCGGAGGCATTTGGGATTGAGGCTGTGATTTTCCTTGGAATGACTGTGGATATATATTCTGAGAAGGTTCTTAGAGGCAGCATGGGCTCGAGCCTTAGAGTAAAGACTTTTGAAACTGAATCAAATTCACTTTTTGAACTGGCAAAAAAGCTCGATATTCCAGTGATGGCGACGGCGATAGACAAGGATGCAAAAGAGTTGTCAAATGCCGACTTTTCTAAGGGTTCCATTGTCGCAATTGGCAATGAGGGACAGGGGCTGTCAAAAGAAATGCTTGATTTATGCACGGATATCGTGTATATTGAAATGAAAGGGATCACGCAGTCATTGTCAGCACCGATTGCTGCGGCGCTTGTGATGTATCGCCAACAGGAATGTTTATAGGAGGGCAGTATGCTTAAATATATCTGGCTTGCGGAAATATTGGGCGCTGGGAATAGAGCGGCGTATGAGCTCTTGAGGCGTTACAGTTGCATAGAGGAGATATTTGAGCTGTCCGAGGAGGAATACCGCAAAAATGGGCTGACGAAGGCACAGGCAAAAAAGCTTGCGGACAAGAGTCTTCAGCGAGCAGAGCAGATAATAAGGCGTTGCGAGAAGCATGAAATTGCGGTGCATACGATAGATGATGCATTGTATCCAACGCTGTTAAGGGAGATTGTCAACCCTCCAATTGTATTATATTCAAGAGGGGACATGACATGCCTAGAAGGCGCAATTACAATTGGGGTGGTTGGTACGAGGTCTGCTAGCTCATATGGGCTGATGTGTTCGGAGAGAATCTCGGGCTCGCTTGCAAAGGCAGGCTTTCTGATTATATCGGGGCTTGCAGATGGTATTGATTGTGCGGCAAATGTGGGAGCTGTGAAAAGTGGGATGAAGACAGTCGCTGTATTGGGAAATTCACTTGAAGTGGCATATCCTGCAAGAAATGCGGCATTGATGGATAAAATCATTGCGGATAGCGGAGTTGTGATTTCAGAATATCCGCCATATACAGCGCCGATTGGCGGAAATTTCCCGATGCGAAACAGAATTATAAGCGGCCTTTCATATGGGCTTTTGGTGGTGGAAGCACCTAAAAAGAGCGGCGCTCTTATCACGGCGAATTTGGCACTAGAGCAGAATAGGGATTTGTTTGCGTTGCCTGCAAATATAAATTCAGTGCAGGGTGAGGGCACAAATTCACTGCTAAAAGAGGGCTGTGCAAAAATTGTTACACATCCAATGGATATAATTGAAGAATATATTGCTATTTATCCTGATAAAATAAAAAAAGAAGAAGAAAAGAAAAAGGTGCCAATGCGGATAATTCCCGACAAGACAGAGCAGAAAGTGGCAGAGGAGACTCCGACATATGACAGGGTGGGCAGGCATGGGCTTTCGGAATACCGCGTTGACACGAAAGAGCAAAAGGAAGAGTTGTCGCTAACGGATATAGAACGAGATATAATGGGTAGAATAGCGGATAGTGCGCTTGGAATTGATGAACTTGTGAGGGGCAGTGGTTATACTGTCGGAAAAGTGACGGCGGCACTTACAATGCTTGAAATGAAGGGATATGCAAAGGCTGTTGCCGGAGGCAAATTCACTTCGAAATTTAATTAATGATAAGGAAAGATTTTATGTCAAATTTGCTGATTGTCGAGTCGCCTGCAAAGGCGAAGACAATAAAAAAATATCTTGGGAGCGGCTACAAAGTAGTGGCTTCTATGGGTCATGTCATGGACTTGCCGAAAAGTAAAATTGGCATTGATGTTGAGAATAATTTTGAGCCAAGCTATATTCCGATTAAGGGCAAGGCGGAGCTGATAAACTCTTTGAAGAAAGAGGCTGAAGGGGCGAAAAAAGTCTATCTTGCAACCGACCCTGATCGCGAAGGTGAGGCGATTTCTTGGCATCTCGCGACAATGCTTGGGCTAAATTTAGAAGATGATATTCGTGTGACCTTTAACGAAATCACGAAATCGGCAGTTCAACAGGGGATAAAAAATGCACGCAAACTGGACATGAAATTAGTGGATAGCCAGCAGGCAAGGCGTGTACTTGACCGACTTGTGGGCTATAAAATTTCACCATTTCTATGGCGGAAAGTCCGCAAAGGTCTATCAGCCGGCCGTGTGCAATCAGTGGCAACGAGACTGATTGTTGATAAAGAGCGTGAAATTGAAGCTTTTGTACCAAAGGAGTATTGGAATTTAGATTTGGTACTTGAAACAGAGAAAAAGGCGACATTTGAAGCGAAATTTCACGGTGATTCTAAAAAGAAAATTGAAGTACAAAATGAAGAAGAGGCAAGAAAAATTGAAGCGGCGCTAAAGGCTTCGACATTTACAATAAATACAGTTAAGAAGAGCAGTAAAAAGAGAAATCCATATGCTCCCTTTATCACATCGACATTGCAACAAGATGCTAGTAGAAAGTTTGGATATACCTCAAGGCGCACGATGCAAATTGCGCAGGAACTATATGAGGGTGTGGAGATTGAGGGCGAGGGACTGGTCGGTCTGATCACCTATATGAGAACAGACTCCTTGCGTGTGTCAAATGACGCAATCAATGATGTAAGGGGATATATTTCAAGTAAATATGGTGAAGAATATCTGCCAAAGAGTCCACGTATGTTCAAAAGTAAAAATGCGGCACAAGATGCGCATGAGGCTTGTCGCCCGACAACAATGTCACTCGATCCCGAAACAATTAAAAAGAGCCTTGGACGTGACCAATTAAAGCTGTACAAACTCATATGGGATAGATTTGTGGCGAGTCAGATGGAAAGCATGGTCATGGACGTTGTAAATGTTGACATCAAAGCCGAAAGCAGTGAGAAGTATATGTGTAAGGCTAGCGGATATACGGTGAAATTCAAGGGCTTTACCGCAATTTATGATGAGGCGAGTGATGAGGAAAAAGAGAAGAGTACAAAACTTCCTGAGTTAAAAGAGGGCGAATTGCTTGGGCTTAATAAACTTGACACAACACAGCATTTCACTCAACCGCCAGCCAGATATAATGAGGCGAGCTTGATTAAGGCGCTTGAGGAAAATGGAATCGGCAGACCGTCGACATATGCGCCGACGATTTCAACAATCACAGCAAGGGAATATGTTGCGAAACTTGGCAAGGCGTTCAAGCCAACACCGCTTGGAATTGTTATTACTGACGTCCTAAAGGGGCATTTTACTGACATCGTTGACGTGGAATTCACAGCGAATATGGAGAATAGCCTTGATAAAATTGAGAGCGGTGACCAAGAATGGGTCAAGACAATAAGCAATTTTTATGATGGTTTTGACAGCAATCTTAAAAAGGCTGAGGAGGAACTCGGTGGCGTCTATTTCAAGGTACCCGATGAGGAGACAGCGGAAGTCTGCGATAAATGCGGAAAAAATATGGTGATTAAGTCGGGCAGATTTGGGAAATTCCTTGCATGCCCAGGCTATCCCGAATGCAAAAATACAAGACCGATAAGTACGGATACAGGTGCGCCTTGCCCTAAATGCGGTGGCAAGATTTTGCAACGTGTGAGTAAGAATAAGAATAAATTTTATGCGTGTGAGAATGCACCAAAATGCACATTTATCCACTGGTATCCGCCGGCAAAGGACAATTGCGAGCTCTGTGGTTCAATTCTGTTGCAAAAGTCGAGATATGGAAAGAAGAGTTTGATTTGTTCAAATGTGGACTGTAAGAACGGCGAGCCGCCTGTGAGTGAAACTGTTGCAAAAGTCACAGGAGAGGGCGAGAGCGGTGAGACAGCGACACCAAAGGAAACTAAGGCGTCGAGTAAAACTGCGGCAAAATCAAAGACAGCGTCGAAGTCTGCTACAAAAAAGGTGGAGAAAAAACCAGCGGCGAAGTCAAAGTCAGCATCTAAGACAGCGTCTGAGACGAAGAAATCGGCTACAAAGTCAAAAACTGCGAGCAAAACCGAAAAAAAGAGTACAAAGGACGATAAATGAGAGCAATAGTAATTGGGGCTGGGCTTGCCGGCTGTGAGGCGGCGTATCAGCTAGCTAAAAGAAATATTGAAGTAACGCTGTATGATATGAAGCCTGAAAAAAGAAGTGAAGCGCACAGCTTGGACGGCTTTGCGGAGCTTGTGTGCTCAAATTCACTACGAGCGGCGAATATTGAAAATGCTGTGGGACTTCTAAAACAAGAAATGCGTGAACTGGATTCACTTATTATAGAGGCGGCGGACAAAACCGCTGTTCCCGCAGGTGGAGCGCTTGCAGTTGATAGACAGGGCTTTTCTGATTATGTGACCGATGCGATTAAAAACAATCCATTAATCACATTTGAAACTAAAAAATGCGACAGCGTGCCAAGGGATTGTGAGGTCATTGTGGCAACGGGACCGCTTACAACAGGGGAGTTGTTTTCGGACATAAAAGAGCTTATCGGCTCGGATAATCTTTACTTTTTCGATGCTGCGGCGCCGATAGTGGCAAAGGAGAGCATTGACTTTGACATCGCTTTTTATCAGTCACGATATGGCAAGGGCTCGGACGATTATATAAATTGTCCGATGAATGAAAGCGAGTACAAAGCTTTTTATGAGGCGCTCATATCAGCCGAGACCGCACAGCTCCACGAGTTTGAGAGCAAAAAAGTTTTTGAAGGCTGTATGCCGATTGAAGAGATGGCGAAGCGTGGAATTGAAACCATGCGTTTTGGACCGCTCAAGCCTGTGGGGATAACAAATCCTAACAGCGATACACCGCCATATGCGGTGGTGCAACTTCGTCAAGATGATGCGGCGAGAACCCTTTATAACATAGTTGGATTTCAGACACATCTCAAATTTTCGGAGCAAAAGAGAGCGTTTTCGATGATACCAGGCTTGCAAAACGCTCAATTTGAGCGATATGGTGTCATGCACAGAAACACATATATAAATTCTCCAACAGCCTTAAACGACAAATTTCAGTTAAAGGCACAGCCAAATATTTTTTTTGCAGGGCAAATGACAGGCGTGGAGGGATATGTCGAGAGCGCGGCGTCAGGACTTCTTGCAGGGATGTTCCTTGCGGATAAAATGCAGGGGAGAGAGTCTGCTGTTTTTACGAGGGAAACTGCGATAGGCGCACTTGCAAAGTACATATCAAGTGCAAATGCCAAGGATTTTCAACCTATGAATGTCAATTTTGGTATCATGGAGCCGCCTGATTTTAAGTTTAAGGGCAAGAGAGACAAGAATGAGAAACTTGCAAAAAGAGCACTTTTGAAAATTGCAGAAATAAAAAACACATTGGAATGAATAAAATTGTTGACAAAATAGTAATATTAATTTAAAATAACCATATTACGGGACAAAAGAGGTAATAATATGATTTTTGAAAAAATTAGAATGCTCATATCGGAGCAAATGAGCATGGACGAGAACTCAATTGATATAAATGCAAGATTTGACGAACTGGGAGCTGATACATTGGATATTGTCGAGCTGGTTATGGCAGTTGAGCAAGAATTTGATATTGAGATTGCGGACGAAGAAGTCGAGAAAATCACAAGCATAAAAGAGCTTGTGGAAATTGTGAAGACTTTTGAATAGAAGCCTTTTACTAAGGCAGCTTTGATATGAAGGCGGAGAATATATGCAGGAGAACAGTTGTGACATTGCGAAGTTCATGGGCGAAGTCGGGTATAAATTCAAAGATGAGGCATATGCTTGGACAGCACTCACGCACACTTCCTATGCCAATGAGCAAAAAATGAACAAACAGCATAATGAGAGATTGGAGTTTCTTGGAGATTCCATTCTCTCTCTTGTTGTTTCTACTTATATATTTAAGAACTTTAAGGACATGCCTGAGGGCGATTTATCGAAGGTGAGAGCATCGATTGTATGTGAGAAAAGCCTTGCATCTTTTGCGAGAAAAATCAAGCTTGGCGAGTATCTTTTAATTGGCAAGGGCGAGCTTATGAGTGGCGGACGTGAACGTGATTCAATATTATCAGATGCCTTTGAAGCACTGATAGCCGCGATATATCTAGACGGCGGGATTTCGCCTGTCGAAACATTTTTGCATCCATTTATTGTGCCATATGCCAAGGCAGGGGGCAACACTAAGGCATTTAAGGACTACAAGACTGAACTGCAAGAAATTGCACAAAAAAACAATGAGAGATTTTCATATAATTTAGTGGAGTCCACAGGGCCTGACCATGACAAGACCTTTGTTGTGGAGCTTTTGCTCAATAGCAATCGGTTTACGATGGGCAAGGGGCGGAGTAAAAAAGAGGCAGAGCAAGAGGCGGCACGATTAGCACTTGCGATGATGGGCATAGGTATTGACGACTAATTAATTTAGAAGGGAGCGCAACAATTGAAATTCAAGTCACTTCAAATAAATGGCTTTAAGTCATTTCCGGATAAAGTTAAGCTCTCTTTTAATGAGGGGATAACATCAATTGTCGGGCCGAATGGCAGCGGCAAGAGTAATATTGTCGATGCGACACGCTGGGTACTTGGCGAGCAAAGTTCAAAGACTCTTCGTGGTGGAAAGATGGAAGATGTAATCTTTGCGGGAACTTCGCAAAGGCGCCCTATGGCACTCGCTGAGGTGGCGATTACTCTTGAGAATGATGACAACAGTTTACCATCAGAGTTCTATGAGGTAACAGTCACAAGAAGGCTGTACCGTTCGGGCGAGAGTGAATATCTCCTAAATGGAAAGTCAGTGCGCCTTAAAGATATTAATGAGCTATTTATGAATACGGGTCTTGGCAAAGATGGCTACAGCCTAATAGGACAGGGTAAAATTGCTGATGTGCTTTCGGTCAAGGGTGAAGAGCGCAGAAATATCTTTGAAGAGGCGGCTGGTATCTCTAAATACAGATACAGACGCGTGGAGACAGAGCGTAACTTGCGGGATACAGAGGAAAATCTTGTGCGCTTGCAAGACAAGCTGGATTCGCTGACAGAGAGGGTAGAGCCGCTTAAGAAGCAAAGTGAGAAAGCAAGACTGTATCTTGACTATATGTCGGAGAGAAAGCAACTTGAAATAGATGTGTGGCTTGATAGCATTGACAGGACAAAAGACGCTGTATCAAAAGCAGAGGCTGATCTTGCGGCGGCAAATGCTCAAGTCGAGAGGACGAGTGCAGAACTCTCGAAAACCGAAGAAGAGAGCGATGCGTTGTTTTTGCAAGTCGGAAGACTAGGGACTGCGATTGAAGATGTCATTCGCTTAGAGCGAGAACTAGAAAATGAAGCAGCTTCAGTTCGTAGCAATGTTGCGGTTTTTGAAAATGACATCTCTCACCATATGGAGCAGATTGTAAACACAGAAAAGAGCTTGCAAGGCGCTGGAGAGCGCATTTCAAGCTTCGATGAGAGAGAGGCGGCACTCCTTGAGAATAAAGCGGTGCTCAAGTCTCAAATTGAGATAATCAAGTCGGAAATTGATGAAATCAGGGCGCAGATTGAGGGCACTGATGTAAGTGAGAGTGACAAGAAATCACTTATGAAGCGTGAGGAAATTTTGCAAATTGCTGATAAGGTCACGGATTTGAGACTGGCTATAACATCGCTTGAAAGTGCTAGTGACGCTGCAACGCAAAATGAATATCGCTTGCAAAATGAGATAAAACAGCTGTCTGATAAGCTTAAAGGCGACAGAGCGAGCACGAAAGAGCTCGAGGATATTATTGCGAAGGCTACGGATATAATAAAATCAAATGAGAATATCATTTCAGGCTACGATAGAAAGCTTGGAGTAAGAAATGCAAGACTGAGTGAATACTCGGAAAAAGTGCAAAGTATTTCTATCAAAGAAGCACAGAGTCGCCAAAAACTTCACCTACTCTCGGAGATGGAGAAGAATATGGAGGGCTTTTGGGAGAGCGTTAAATCAGTTATTACAGAGAAAAATCGTGGGCGATTAAAAGGCGTCGTCGGCACAGTTGCCTCTCTTATTAAAACCGATGAGGAGCACAGTCTTGCGATTGAAACTGCTCTTGGAGGCGCTCTGCAAAATGTGGTGGTCGAAGATGACAGTGCCGCAAAGGCTTGTATCAACTTTTTGAAGAGCTCAAGAGCGGGGCGTGCTACATTTCTGCCGCTCACGACAATAAAGGGTAATGTAATTACAGACAATTTACGAAATGAGCGTGGATTTGTCGGGATTGCGAGTGAGCTTGCAATTTGTGATGCGCGTTATAAAAGCGTGGTAAACAGTTTGCTTGGGCGAACTGTTGTGATGGAAAACCTTGAGCGTGCAAGTGAGCTTGCGAAGAAAAATTCATATAGATTTAGAATTGTTACACTGGATGGTCAAGTCATCAATGCGGGAGGCTCTTTCACAGGAGGCTCACAGGCAAAAAGCACAGGTGCGCTATCACGCAAAAATGAAATTGAAACCCTCAAAAGCGAGCTCATCAAAATTGAGGGCGATTTGACTGCGGCTAGGGAAGAGGTTACGAAGTCACAGCGTGAAATATCTGAAATTACAGCGCAACTCGACGGAGCAAATGCGCAGTATCGTAATGCGGTCGAAGACAATATTAAGGCGGAGAGTGAGCTTTCCGTGATGAAGAATGCGATGGCGAGCGATGTTGAATCAGAGAGCGCTAAAAACGAGGAGCTTAAAGCGCTTATTGAAAAGAAAGCACAAGATATTAAAAAGCTTGCTGAACTTAGAGCGGAGCAAGCAAAATCTGAAAGTGAGCAAACGGCACTCGAGGAGGAATATCGCAAATTTGAGGAAGAAGCCAAAATTGAGAATGCAAAGCTTGACTCACTAATGTCAGAAGTTGAGACAAAGAAGTTTGATGTGAAGTCGATGGAAGGCGAGATTAGTCTTATCGAGAGGCAAATTGAGGACTCGGACAATGCGAGAAAGTTGTATTTTGCTGAAAATGATGATAAGTTAAAGTCGATTGAGTTACTGAAGGCTGAAATTGAAGCGGTTAAAGCGAAAATTGAACTGGAGAAGGAAAAAGAGAGCAGCGTAAAAGAAAAGACGGCTGAGTTAAGGGAACAGCAGGCAAAACTTAAATCAGAACGCGGTGAGGCGGATAAACGCAAAAATGAATTGCATTCATTGCAGCGTGAAATAAGCTCGAACCGTGAAGCACTTATCAAAGAAAGTGCGCGCCTTGAGGGAATTCGAGAGAATATCCACAAGGACCATGACAATATCATGGCTAAGCTCTGGGAGGAATACGAGCTTACATATAGCACTGCGGCGCAGATTAGGAGCGCTGAGGTTAACATTTCTCAAGCCAACGCAAGAATATCGGAGCTGCGCACGAAAATTAAAGGGCTTGGCTCTGTCAATGTTGAGGCGATTGAGGAATATAAGAGTGTCAAAGAGGATTATGAGTTTTACACCGTGCAAGTTGGGGATATGCAAAAGTCAAAGGGTGAGCTAGAGCAGGCGATAAAAGAGCTCACTAATATGATGAAAGACATATTTAAGACGCAATTTGCCATAATAAATGAGAAGTTCAAAACTGTATTTATTGATCTTTTTGGCGGTGGTAGTGCAAACTTAGAGCTTGCAGACCCAAATGATGTGCTTGGTTCATCAATAGATATTAAAGTTGCACCGCCAGGAAAGCTCATAAATAATCTGTCCTCGCTTTCAGGAGGCGAGCAAGCGCTTGTTGCAATTGCTATGTATTTTGCAATTTTGTCGACAAGGCCGTCGCCATTTGTAATTCTCGATGAGATTGACACGGCGCTTGATGAAATCAATGTGGCGCGGCTTGCCAACTATTATAAGAAATACACAGAGAAGACACAGCTCATTTTAATTACGCACAGGCGTGGCAGTATGGAGGCGAGTGATGTGCTATATGGCGTTACTATGCAGGAAAAAGGCGTGTCAAAAATCCTCACAATCAATGTAAATGAGGTTGAGGATAAAATTAAATTAAAGGTGACATAATGGGATTATTTGATAAGATTAAGCAAGGACTTTCCAAGACAAAAGAGAGTATCGGTCAAGCGGTTGACAATGTCCTCGCCGCTTTTGTGTCCATTGATGAGGAACTTTTCGAAGAGCTTGAAGAAGCGCTTATTATTGCGGACATCGGCGTTGAGTGTGCAATGGATATCACGGAGAAACTGCGTGAGAGCGTGAAGCTAAAGAGGGTGACTGACCCGTCAATGATTAAAGACCTGCTAGCGGAGATTATCTCTGAAATGCTAAGCGAGGTGTCAAATGAGCCAATGGAGCTTGACACCAAGCCTTCGATTATATTGATGGTGGGAGTTAACGGAGTTGGAAAGACGACATCTATTGGGAAACTAGCCGCAAGATATAAGTCCGAGGGCAAAAAAGTGATTTTAGGAGCGGCTGACACATTTCGTGCGGCGGCGGCTGACCAGCTTAGCGAGTGGGCAAAGCGCGCGGAGGTTGACATAGTTCGCCATAAGGAGGGGGGAGACCCATCGGCAGTTGTGTTTGACACAATTGCGGCGGCGAAGAGCAGATCGGCTGATTTAATCATTTGTGATACGGCAGGGCGTCTGCAAAACAAGGCAAATCTGATGAATGAGCTTGCGAAGATTACAAGGATAATAGATAGGGAGCTACCTGAGGCGAAGAGAGAGACATTGCTAGTCATTGATGCCACCACTGGACAAAATGGCGTCATGCAAGCAAGAGAGTTTTCGAAAATTGCGAATGTCACAGGTATTATTTTAACGAAGCTCGACGGCACTGCAAAGGGTGGAATTATTCTGGCGATTGCAAAAGAGCTTGGAATTCCAGTGCGTTTTGTCGGTGTCGGAGAAGGGATTGACGATTTGCAAGACTTTGACGCAACTGATTTTGCAAAGGCGATTTTTTAGCTAAATTTTTGATTTCAATTAGTTAGTTGGATAAAGTTTGAAAAATAAATTTAATCAACGATGCATGCATCGTTTGTGGTTTTTGCGTTTGTTGGTTAAGCTTAGACCGAAAATTAGACATTGTGTTTTCAACAGCAAAATCTATGAACACTTATGAAAGGAATGATCATAAATATGATTAAAATAATTACGGATACGGTGGCTGATATACCGCTTGAGACTGCAAAGGAACTAGGAATTGATTTAATTCCAATTATGATATCTCATGGGGGGCGTTCGTTCGCTGACTGGGATATGAAAATTGAGGATTATCACCAATTATTGCTTGAAAGCCCTGAGCTTCCAACATCGTCACAAATCACACCTAATGATGCATATGAGGCGTATAAGCGTGCATATGAAAACGGTGCTACAAAGGTGATATATCTATCTGTGACTTCGCAGTACACAGGTTGCTATAACTCTGCATGCATGGGGAAAAACTTCTTTTTAGAGGAATTTCCGAATGCGCTTGAAATTGAAGTCATTGACACTGGGCTGTTTTCATATCTCTACGGCTTAACAGTGCAAAAGGCGGCAAAAATGGCGAATGACGGAGAGAGTTTTGAAGACATCATTGCTATGATTAAAGAGGAAAACAATTCGTACATTGCGCTACTTGGCGTTTTTAATCTTAAGCATTTGCACAAAAGCGGACGCCTTAACAATCTTAGCACATTTGTCGGTGAAAAATTGGGACTTAAGCCGATTTTAAGAGTGAGCACAGGCAAGGTTGAAGTGTTGGAAAAGACGCGTGGCGTTGATAATATGATCAAGAAGATGATAAAGAAAGTCAAGGAAGAGGCGAAAAATCCAGGTGAGCAAATGATGATGATTGGCACAGGAATCACGCCAAAGGAGCATATTGACTTTATGAGAGCGGCGCTTCTTGGCGAAATTGGAGCTAAAGAAGTTGTTGAAGCGAGGCTTGGCGGAGGGCTCACGACGAATATCGGCCCTGAAATCATCGCTGTTGTGTATAGAATATGATGAAGATTTTACTGGCGAGCGGAAACAAGGGCAAATTGAGAGAAATGCGAGCACTCCTTACAGGGCTTGACATTGAGATTGTATCGCCTGACGACGTGGGGCTTATAGGTTTCGATGTTGTTGAAGACGGTGCAACCTTTGAAGAGAATGCAATGATCAAAGCAAGAGCATATGCTAAAGAGACAGGGCTTGCGGCAGTAGCAGACGATTCGGGGCTTGAAGTTGAGGCGCTGGGCGGTGCTCCAGGGATATATTCAGCGAGATATGGGGATAAGAGTTCTGATGTAGAGCGCACGGAGTTTTTGCTCTCAAATATGGTGAGCGAGGATATGCGTGCGGCGAAATTTGTGTCGGTAATTGCTTTTTGTGCAGACGATGAATTTACTGTTCGAGGAGAGTGTCACGGAGAACTTACAAGAGAGCAAAGAGGTGACGCAGGCTTTGGATATGACCCGATATTTTTATATAAAGAGCTGGGCATGACTTTTGCGGAGCTTTCACAAGAGGAGAAAAACAAGATTAGCCATCGTGCAAAATCAATGGCTATGTTTAGAGAGAGGATAAAAAAATATGTTGACATCGAAGCAAAGGGCAAGGCTTAGAGCCCTTGCAAATCCATTGGACACAATCTTGCAAGTTGGTAAGGACGGCGTTGGTGAGAGTCTTATTAATAGTGTGCATGAGGCACTTGAAAAGAGGGAACTCATTAAAATTCGTGTATTAGAAAACAGTATGCTTGATGTGCGCCCATGTGCCGAAGAAGTTGCGAAAGCGACAAACTCAGAAGTGGTGCAAGTGATTGGCAGCCGTTTTTCGCTGTACAGAGAGAATAAAAAGTTGAAAGACAGCATTAATATCAATGGATAAAATCGGTATTTTCGGTGGGAGCTTTAATCCGCCGCACAATGTGCATGTTGATATCGCAAGAGAGAGTTTGAAATCGCTCTCTCTTGAAGTGCTTTATGTGGTGCCGAATTTCATTCCACCGCATAAGCAACATGACATGAGTGTGACGGTGCAAAATCGCATGGAAATGGTTGAACTCGCATTTGGAGATATTCAAGGCGTGCTTGTCAGTGACATCGAAATTAAAAGAGGCGGCAAGAGCTACACCTTTGATACAGTGGCTGAAATTGAAAAACTCCATGCGGACAGAGAGCTCGTTCTTGTCATCGGTGAGGATTCATTTGAGATGCTGTACACATGGCACCGCTATGAAGAACTTCTGAAAAAAGTCGATGTCTTTGTTGTCGCAAGGGGTGGTGTTGATTTTGACATTGAGACAAGAGCAATTGAACATGAAATGCGCTTTGGGAGAAAAGTTATTGTGTCAAGCGCAAAGCCAGTCGAACTTGCGTCAAGCGAAATTAGAGGGCGAAATGACTTTGGCGATGTGCCACCGAAAGTGCGTGAATATATTGAAAGCAGAGGGCTTTATGTATAGGGATTTTGAATTTTACGAAATGATGCTCAGTGGAATGCAGTCAAAAGAGCGATACCAGCACAGCATTGGCGTTGCAAAAGAGGCGATGAAACTTGCAAGGATTTATGGACAAGATGAAGTTAAGGCGAGATATGCGGGACTGCTCCATGACATAACAAAGGAAGAAAATTTCAATAGCCAGTTGAAACTGGCGAAAAAATATGGTATAATAGTTGGAAATATTGAAAAAGCATGTCCGAAAATGTTGCATCAAATTACTGGCGCAGGATATGTGAGGCATGAACTTGGTATTGAGGATGAGGACATTTGCGCTGCGATTGAGAGCCATACGACGGGAAAAGTTGCGATGACAATGTTTGAGAAAATTATTTTCATTGCTGATCTCACTGAGGAGAACAGGGACTTTGACGATATAGAGATGTTTAGAGAGCTTGCGTATAAAGATATAGATAAAGCAATGTTATATGCACTTGATTTGACAATTAGAAAGATTATTGACAGTGGTGCTATTTTGCATCCGAGAACAATGGAAGCTAGGAATCATATGGTTTTTGAGCTTTCAAAGCGATGAGAGGGAAGTGAGCAATTGATTAGGAAAGGCAAGAGAGCTAAGAGATATAAATTTACATTTGTTGCCGCAGCGGTTATTGTGACTTTGGTGCTGGCTTTGCTTGGTGCGCTGATTTGGCTGTATATGGCAGCGAATGCATCATATGTAGAGCCACCGGAAGAGCCAGTTGATGTTGCAATTATTGACCCAAATGCTGATGAAGATGAGCCACAAGAAGAGGATAAACCCGATGGGGTGCTCACTAGGAAAGAGGACGCATATACATTTATTGTGGCTGGAAAGCAGAGTATTGGATATCTCACCGACACAATGATTTTAGTATATTTTTGTCCAAGTGAAAATGCACTTAATTTGATGCAAATTCCAAGGGACACTTTTATAGATATCGGATATCCAAGCTCAAAAGCAAATGCTCTTTATGCATATGGTCAAGGGCCGCTGATGAAGTCTGCACTGTCAGAGGCATTTGGAATTGAAATTGACAATTACGCAGTTATCGGGTTGGAGAGCTTTAGAAATATCGTAGATTTGCTGGGTGGCGTTGAGATTGATGTGCCGTTTGACATGGACTATGAAGATCCTGCACAAGATTTGTATATACATATCGATAAGGGATTGCAAGTGCTTGACGGCGAGCAAGCAGAGGGTTTTGTCCGCTTTAGATATGGTTATAATAATATGGACTTAGGGCGACTTGATGCTCAAAAAATGTTTTTGACTGCAATGGCGAAGACGATGATTCAACCGGAAAATATCGCAAAATTGCCGTCAATGTTCAATGAGGTTTTCAAAAACCTTAAAACGGATATGCCGGCGAGCGAAATGCTGTCAATGGCGACAAGTGCTCTGGGAATTCCGCTTGAAAATGTGCGTATGTTTACATTACCGGGCGAGCCTTGGTATCACAGTGGTGAGAGTGGGCTGACGGCATATAAAGAAGAAACCATGTATATGATAAACAACTACTTTAATCCATATGATGAGATGATAACAGATGCAAAGATTGTCGAATATGGCAGAGAGTATGTGGGTGAGATTTTACTCGACGGGCAATCACTCATAGAAATTGATGAAGATGCTCCTGACTTTAGCTTAAATCCAAAATGGGATTGGGAGGAATATCTAGCGCAGGTGACCGGAGCAAATGAGCCTGAGGAAGATGACACTGAATCGGATGCTGATGCTGATAATGAAACAGAGGGTGACAGCGAAGGCGATGTAGATAGCGAGCCGACACAGCCAAGCGAGCCAACAGAGCCAACAGAGCCAACAGAGCCGGAGGAGCCAAGTGAGCCTACAACACCTGAGGGTGACGGCAATGTGATCCCAGGCGGTGAAGTGCTCTATCCCACCGGAGGCGGGCCACAGTCATAAGCTAGCGTGGCATTTGAATTTCCGACAAAAATTAAGATATCATATAAACAATTAACCATGACAGGGGCACAAAGAGGCGCTTGGCAATAGGAAGGGAAAGATATGAATTACGAACCAAAGGACCTTGCGATTAAGGTTGCAAAAATTTTAGCAGATAAAAAAGCGGAGGATATCCAAGTTATAAACATTGCAGACATCACTGTTCTAGCTGATTATTTTGTAATTTGCACCGGTAACAACAGCACGCATGTGAGGACACTTGGTGAAGAGGTTGACTATATGCTGGGCAAGGATGAAATCATGCCGCATCATATTGAAGGTCACCGTAGTACAGAGTGGATTTTGCTTGATTATGGCTCCGTTGTTGTGCATGTATTCTATAAGGAGAGCAGAGAATTCTATAACTTAGAGCGACTGTGGCAGGATGGGGTGCAACTGGATTTAGATGAGATTTTGAAATAGGAGGCTGAAATAATGAGATACGATTTTACTGGTATAGAGAAAAAGTGGCAGGATACTTGGGAGGAAAAAGGCAGTTTTGTGGCGGTTAACGACTACACAAAGCCAAAATTCTATGCGCTTGTTGAATTCCCATATCCATCAGGACAAGGGCTTCATGTCGGACATCCAAGGTCATATACGACACTGGACTCAATCGCAAGGAAAAAGCGTATGGAGGGCTTTAATGTCCTCTATCCAATGGGTTGGGATGCGTTTGGTCTTCCAACTGAGAACTTTGCAATTAAGAACAAACTTAATCCTGCGATTGTAACAGCTCAAAATGTTGAACGCTTTAAGATGCAACTTAAAGCACTCGGTCTCTCTTTTGACTGGACTAGAGAAGTTAACACGACAGACCCTAAATACTACAAATGGACACAGTGGATTTTCCTAAAGCTCTTTGAAAAAGGACTTGCTTATAAAAAAGAAATGGCAGTAAACTGGTGCACTTCCTGCAAATGCGTACTTGCGAATGAGGAGGTAATCGGGGGTGCCTGTGAGCGCTGTGAAAGTCCTGTTGTTCGCCGTGAGAAATCACAGTGGATGATGAAAATCACTGAATATGCGGACAGACTAATTGAGGATTTGGACACTGTTGACTATGTGGAGAGAGTTAAAATTCAGCAGAGGAACTGGATTGGACGCTCGCATGGCGCTGATGTTGATTTTACAACAACAGAAGGCGATGTGTTAAGGGTATATACAACTCGTCCCGACACGCTTTTTGGAGCTACTTATATGGTTATCTCGCCTGAGCATCCATATGTTGAGAAGTGGGCGGATAAACTTGAGAATATCGATGAGATTAGAGCGTATAGAGAGTCTGCGGCACATAAGTCGGATTTTGAGCGTACGGAGATTGCAAAGGATAAAACCGGTGTGCTCTTAAAAGGCGTGAGTGCGATTAATCCTGTCAACAATAAGGAAATTCAAATTTTCGTATCTGACTATGTGCTCATGTCATATGGTACAGGTGCGATTATGGCGGTTCCTGCGCATGATGAGCGTGACTTTGAATTTGCGAAGAAATTTGGATTGCCGATTGTTGAAGTTGTTGCAGGCGGAAACATCAAAGAGGCGGCTTATACAAATACGGAGTCTGGGATTTTGGTAAATTCCGGTTTCCTAAATGATATGTCTGTGGACGATGCGAAAAAAGCTATCATTGAATTCCTTGCGGAAAAAGGGCTTGGCGTGCCAAAAGTAAATTATAAATTGCGTGACTGGGTGTTCTCTCGCCAAAGATATTGGGGTGAGCCGATACCGATTGTACACTGCGATAAATGTGGATTTGTGCCACTTCCTGAGAGTGAATTGCCGCTGATTTTGCCTGAAATCGCGTCATATGAGCAAACAGAGGACGGAAATTCTCCACTCGCTAAGCTCACTGATTGGGTGAATACAACTTGTCCGAAATGTGGCGGTGCGGCAGAGCGTGAAACAGATACAATGCCGCAATGGGCAGGCTCATGCTGGTATTTCCTACGCTATACAGACCCTGACAATGACACAGCACTTGCTTCAAAAGAGGCGCTGGAATATTGGACAGCAATTGACTGGTATAATGGCGGGATGGAACATACAACTCTGCACTTGCTCTATTCACGCTTCTGGCATAAGTTCCTATATGATATCGGCGTAGTGCCAACATCCGAGCCATATCAAAAGCGCACATCGCATGGTATGATTTTGGGTGAGGGCGGCGAAAAAATGAGTAAGAGCCGTGGAAATGTTGTAAACCCAGACGATATCATAAAAGAATATGGCGCTGATACAATGCGTCTGTATGAAATGTTCATAGGCGACTTTGAAAAGGCGGTGCCTTGGTCATCAACGAGCATCAAGGGGTGCAAGCGTTTTCTTGAGCGTGCGTTCGATTTGATGGCAATTGCGACTAAAGAGAACAACTACTCAAGCGATATGGAAGTTAAAACACACGCACTTATTAAAAAGGTCACCCACGATATTGACAACTTAAAAGGCAACACGGCGATTGCGGCACTTATGACATATTTAAACGATATCGAGGCGAAGAAAAGCATTACAGCCGCAGAATTAAAGGTATTCTTGATTTTGATGTCGCCAATGGCGCCACATGCGGCGGAGGAAATTTGGAATCAAATGAATTATGGCGGCATGGTATGCGAGCAGAGCTGGCCAAAATTCGATGAGAGCAAGACGGTTGAAAATGAGCTCGAAGTGCCTGTTCAAGTCAATGGTAAGTTGCGCGGACTTGTTAAGCTTGCGAGAGATTGCGATAAAGATGTGGCGATTGCTAAAGCAAAAACAGAGATGGCAGCTGCAATTGAGGGCAAAACAATTGTCAAAGAAATCTACGTACCAAACAAAATGGTGAATTTTGTTGTTAAGTAATTTATAGTCCAAAGCTATGGAAGACTTAAGTTGAGCAATGCGGGAGCACGAGGGGTGTGCGCCCCTCGTTATAATCGCGGAGCGTATGAGTAGCGCGCTGAAAGAGCGGCACTCATTTTGATTGAACGCAGTGAAATCAAACCGCGAACATGTGAGCGTGCAGGGGCTTTAGTTTTAGGTAACAGTTCTGTCTGTCCACAGTGGCTTAGTTTTGTTTTAACGAAATCGCCATTGCCAACACAAATTATATTAGCTGCAAAAAAGTTCTGGACAGCAAATGCTGTAAAAAAGTTCTTGACAGCAAATGCTGTAAAAAAGTTCTTGACAGCAAATGCTGTAAAAAAGTTCTTGACAGCATTGGTTATTTGTGATAGAATAATAAAGCACATTTACGGTTTGATAATACAGTAATTGTATTTTAGTTATGGAGGGAGTGAAAAAAATGTCGGAAGTGAGAGTTAAGGAAAATGAAACTCTTGACAGCGCACTCAGAAGATTTAAGAGACAATGCGCAAAGTCAGGTGTACTTTCCGAGCTTCGCAAAAGAGAGCATTATGAAAAGCCCTCTGTTAAACGCAAAAAGAAGAGCGAAGCGGCTAGAAAGAGAAAATTTAAGTAAAATGAGATCCCGTGGGCTACCACGGGATTTTTATTGGGGATAAACCACCGACTGTGTCGGTGGTACAGAAAAAGCTTTAGCG
>CAYJIE010000037.1:0-21752 GCA_964370145.1 uncultured Oscillospiraceae bacterium | reverse complement strand
GGCAAAATGGAGGAGTGGTTGATGTTTACTTTGCGAGCGAGACATATCAAACACATATCGGTGTTGTTTTGGGCGAGGGATATTCTCTCTCGGATGACAGCGGTGAGATTATTTACAATGTCACACTAGCGGACGGCGGCATCTTGCAAGTTGATAGCAGAGGACAATCTATATACGAGAGCGGTGATATAATTGAAATCACTTTCGAAGACGGAGCACAGAAGATCTCTCGTGTGAGCGCAAAGAATTTTAGTGGCACTGTAATTCCCACGGCGACAAAATTTGGGAGGTACAATTTTGCGGATGATGTTAATATCATGGAGGTAAACGGATATTTAACACAAAATATAACTCCCGAAAGACTTGAAGGGTATGAGCTTGAAAGCGACGATATCGCATATTATGAGCTTGACGACGATGGGGAAATCAGCAATTTGATATTAAATGACTGCACAGGTGATTTGCACAGCTATGGACTTGTCGTACATTCCACCGAGGTGCATGTCCCTGCTATGGACCCACCGTTGGTGCCGACAGCTACACCTGCTGTTAATGTGAGTGCATATGCATATTTGATCAATGGTAATGTGGCGATGTTCTCCTCTGAAAATTCTGTATTTAACACCTCAGTTGGCGGTGCGGTTTTCACTTTTGATTCACTCGGAGAGGTAATGTCTATAAAAAATCTTGACAAAGAAAAAATTGAAGATATCAATGACCTCTATGCGATGATAGATGGCAAAGAAGTTCGCTTGTTTGAACAGGTGCAAGTCTACGAAAAGGGCAGCGACAGCATGTATTATCTCAGCTCAGTGAGTGCTGTTGGTGACATGGAGAGATATGAACTCACTGCATATGTAGATGATTTAGGACATAATGCCGGCGGAATAGTTCGTGTCATTGTTGCACAGCGAAAGGAGAGTTAATTTAATGAAGACAACAAAAATTAAGAATCGTAAAGTGATAACTCTTGCGATGCTGATATCTGTGCTGGCTTTATTTACGAGCTGTTCCCAAGGGGATATCATATATACCCCTACATCGCTCGTTGTAGAAGCGACAATTCCAACAAGAGAAAATTTTGAAATTTTTGGTGAATATGTCGTCACGATTGAAGCCCAAAACAGTGCACCAGTTGTGCCATATGTCGGCGGAAAAGTCACCGATGTGGCAGTGGCGCTTGGGGATTGGGTCGAGGAAGACAGCGTACTTTTTTATGTCGATGACGAAAATGCGATTGAGCAGTGCGAAACAGTTGACAAGGCAGTAGCTCGTGCAAATGAGGCGCATGAATTTCTCATAGATTCAATTTCGGTAAGAGCTCCCGTCAGCGGATACATCCGTTCAATTGATATTGAAGCAATGTCGCAAGTAGCACCGTCGTCACAACTCGCATTTATCTCAAATGACGGCGTTATGGAAATTGTAATTCCATTTCTATATGAGGAAATCACCACAGCTACAATCGGAAGTGAAGCGGTCGTAACGCTCACCGATACAAACGAAGTGATTTACGGCACAGTCACAGAAATTTCTGGAGCACCGAGAATGCTCTTTGGCAGTATCCCTGTAAACGATGTCACAATAGAGGTGCAAAATCCGGGGACATTGGAGAGCGGTAGAGTTGCTGTGGCAAGCATAGGCATGCTGTCTTGCGCTGATACAGGAATATTTATGAGCGAGAGCAACAGCCCTGTTATTTCAGGGCTTGCCGGCACGATTGATGAGATTTTCGTGCAAAAGGGTGACTATGTAAATGTGGGTGATACATTATTTTATGTCACAAATGCGGGCACTGACAGCCAAATCAGCTCTGCGATAAATATGATAAGTGATGCCATCGAGCAACAGGAAAATGCATATGAATACTTAGGAGACCACGCGGTGAAAGCACCAATTTCAGGTACTGTTTCCATGTTAAATGTAAAGGAAAATGACATGTTCGCACCAAATTCTTTCGCTGCGCAAATTTCATCAAATGAGGAAACAGTGTTGACATTTACTGTGTCAGAAGAGGTCAAAAACCATCTTGAAATAGGTGAGAATATCAAACTGACGGCAAATTCCAATGAGTATAAAGGTGAAATTTCAGAGCTTGCAACAGTGGCTGACCCGATGACAGGACTTTTCACAGTTAAAGGTGTTGTAGATGGCGGTGGTGAGCTGGTGGTGGGCACGAGAGCAAAGGTGGAGCTTGCTATATTCAAAGAGGAAAATGCATTGACAATTCCATATTCAGCGGTTCATTTTGACGGTGGCGAGGCTTTTGTATATGTGTATGAAGAGGGCGGTACTGACGATGTTGCCATCAAAACTAACATTGGAATATCTCGTTTTGACGACTCCCGTATTATTGTTACAGAAGGAATTGACATAACTACTCCGATTATAACCACATGGGCTACGCAACTTCGTGACGGTGTTGCTGTCACATTGGAGGGCGAAAATGGGACTGACTAAAATCGCGCTAAAGCGCCCTGTGTCCGCACTCATTATTCTTTTCACCCTTATTGCGTTTGGAGTCAGCTCTCTCTTTGGCTTTCGACTTGGATATATGCCACAAATGGATATGCCTGCAATGATAATTGCGGTGCCATATATCGGGGCAGACCCTGAGCTTATTGACAGCTTAGTCGTCGATCCGATAGAAGCCGTCGGTGCAACTATCTCAGGTTTTGAGAACAGCATAACCACGGCAAGCGAGGATATAGCGACAATTGCATTTCTCTTCGATTACAGTGTTGACACTAATGAGATTTACATTGACTTAAAATCAGCTGTTGACAATGTTGCCTTGCCTGAAGGTGCAAGTGACCCAATTATCATGAAAATGTCACTATATGAAACACCGATGATGAATATTTCCGTGTCCGCACAAGGGGATTTTGATGTGTTTTCATTTGTGGATGATACACTTGCGCCGAGAATTAACAGCATGAGCGAGGTCGCTGATGTTGAAGTATACGGAGGTGCGGAAAAATACATATCAGTGCAGCTGAACCCTGAAAAGGTTGCGCAATACGGCTTGACCATGCAGGGCGTTTGCGAGGCGATAATGTCATATGATTTTGAGATGCCCCTTGGTGAAGTGACTCAAGGCGAGCAAAACCTCTCAATTTCAACAGAGGTAAGCCTTGATAATATTTTCGATTTGCAGAATGTATCCGTCCCAACTATGTATGGGACTAGCGTGATGCTCTCGGATATTGCGACAGTGATCAATGCAGAAAAAGCACCCACAACGATAAGCAGTTACAACGGATACGAAAATATTGCACTCTCGGTAATCTCAAACAGAGATGCCAATGTACCAAGTCTTGCGAGCGATATAAGAGCAGAGCTTGATTTGCTTCGCCAAGAGTATCCCGAATTATCAATAGATATAACATATGATGACAGCGTAAATATAATCGACACGATAATGTCGGTGTTTTCAACAATGTTACTTAGCGTGGTGCTGTGTATGTTCGTACTATTCCTGTTTTTTGGAGACATTCGCACCAGTCTTGTTGTCGGCGGCTCAATTCCCCTCAGTCTTGTGCTCGCATTAATCGGTATGTCCATGTTGAATTTTGATTTGGATTTGCTAACCTCAATCGCCCTTGTCATTTCCATAGGCATGATGGTGGACAATTCCATTGTCGTGCAGGACAGCATTTTTAGGGTTAAGGAGCAGGAGGGCAACTTTGCGGTTGCCGCATATGAGGGTTGCAAGGCGGTTGGCGCCTCGGTCATTGCGGCGACGCTCACGACAATCGTCGTGTATCTCCCCATGGCTTTTATCGGCGGAATTGCGGCTGAAATGTTCGTGGATTTCTCGCTGACGGTCGTTTTTTCCATGCTCGCATCACTGCTGTCGGCAATTATCCTCGTGCCACTATTCTTCTATTTGCTACGTCCAACTGAAAAAATTTCGCCCTTTACAAAGTTGCTCCATAAAATTGAAAACCACTATGTCATAGCAGTGCGCAAAGTAATCGGACGTAAGTTTTTAGTGGTATTTACGGCAGTTTCACTGCTGCTTGCTTCCTTTGGGCTTGCCGCAATGATTCCAATGGAGGTAATAACTTCAATGCCCACAAATGTCTTGACAATGGTTGCTGAGTTTCGTCATGGCACCGATATTGAGGTGATAGAAGAAAAAATCAAGGACTTTGAGGCTGTCGTTGCGACTGACGAGCGTGTGGAGTATTACACGCTTACAATATCGGGGAATACCGCAACAATAAACGCACAAGTTAAAGAGGAATTCGATAAAGAGGCGGTCGGAGATGAATATTTATTGCTTTCTACGACTATGCCGGACTTTACGCTCGGAATCTCCTCGGATATGCTTGCGTCATTAATGGGTGCGGATATCGGCACCACCGTAACAGGGCACAATTATGAGGAAACTCAAGCGGCAGCGCTGGATTTAACAGAAAAGATTTACGGAGTTCCGGGAGTGCTTGCAGTCAACTCTTCGGTCGCAGGTGCAGGCTCGACAAGAGCTACCATTGAAGTCGATGCAGAAAGTGCGTCCTCATATGGGCTCAACCCCATAGTTGTGTCGCAAATGTTGCGACAGGCGATAGTCGGTGCAGATGTTGCGACGATGGAGGTCGGCGCTGATGAATTTGATGTCACAGTCGAGTATCCAAGTGGTACATATGACAACTTAAACGCAGTTATGAATTTACCCTTTCAAACTCCCATGGGAACAGTCCCACTCAGCGAGATAGCCACGCAAACTTTTACGGAGAGCTTGCAAACTATTGAGAGAGTAGACGGAAAGTACAACATAAACATAAATGTTATCACCACAAGCGCAGTCACCGATGAAGTGAAGGCGATGGTGAATGATATTGTTGACAATGCCGATTATGGCTTAGGGGTTACCGTGGGTGAGGATGTCATTTCGGGCACGGTCGAGGAGCAACTCACTCCAATTATAAAGGCAGTTTTTATTGCTATTTTTCTTGTCTTTGTTGTCATGGCGGTGCAATTTGAGTCAATCCGCTTTTCTATCATGGTCATGACAAGTATAATGTTCAGTATGATTGGCTCCTTTGGGCTGTTGTATCTGAGCGGCGAGCCTATAAATGACACTTCAACACTTGGAATTCTTATGCTCGTCGGAATTGTCGTAAACAATGCGATATTGTTTGTGGACACAGCAAATGCGCTTAGAGAAAATATGCCGCTTGAAGAAGCGCTCATAGAAAGCGGACGGATGCGACTTCGCCCAATATTGATGACCACGCTCACGACAATACTTGCAATGATACCCGTTGCATTGGGCATGGGAATTAACACTGAGATTCTAAAAGGCATGGCAATTGTCATAATCGGAGGTCTCACAACGTCCACAATTTTGATTTTGTTTTTGCTACCGACATTTTATTTGATAATTGGTAGAAAAGAAAATTCAAAACTTGGCGAAGAGGCGAAAGCACTGGTGTAATGTGGGGGGGCAGTTGCCGCTTTGTAAGTGGCAAATTGCATAATCTGAAAAAATTCTGCCCTGTGACATAGATATCATCTTTGCTAGGCAATTGTAGCTAGAGAAGATAAAAACGAGAGGTGAAACACCTCTCGTTTTTTTAGCTGTTATTTTACAGTATAAAACTAATGAATTTGCTAAAATAGTGGTTTTTAATAAAATTATTTTAAGTATGCTTAAGGTTTGTGGTATAATAATTGTAAGAACACTGTTTAGGTAGTATTGTATCGATATGTTTCTTGCATAGTATTTTATTGTATGACGATTGCCGATTGGTTTTGCAACTGAAACATATTGCCCAAATATATGAGAGGTGAGACTATGAGATTATTATTATGTGAAGATGAAAAAGAGCTGTCAAATGCACTTGTAAAAATACTAAAGCATTACAACTACTCTGTCGATGCGGTATTTGACGGTGAAGAAGCTCTTGCATATTTAGACGCTGAAAACTATGATGCTGTGATTTTAGACATAATGATGCCAAAGGTGGATGGGCTGACCGTCCTTAAAACAGTGCGTGAAAAAGGCAATCTTATTCCAATTATTATGCTTACTGCAAAATCACAAGTTGATGATAAGGTCATCGGGCTTGATTTTGGAGCAAATGATTATCTCGCTAAACCTTTTGACACAAAGGAGTTGTTAGCAAGGCTTCGTGCTATCACAAGGTCGGCGAGTGGTAGCAGTTCATCGGTTTTAACTGTTGGAGATGTGAATCTTAACCGAAAAACCTTTGAGCTCTACACCGATAAAGCTAACTTTAAGCTGGCTAGCAAGGAGTTTCAAATGATGGAGATGCTGATGATGAACAAGGGACATATCATTCCCACTGAGCGCTTTTTGGAAAAAATCTGGGGCTATGACAGCGAAAGCGAAATAAATGTAGTATGGGTGTATATCTCATATCTTAGAAAAAAACTAACAGTTCTTGAAAGTGATGTTAAAATTAAAGCCACTCGTAATACCGGCTACTCCTTGGAGGCGCCCAATGCTTAAAAAACTACAAAGAAAATTTGTGATGCTTACCACTGCAATAAGCGTAGTTGTTATGCTACTAATCGCTGTTACAATAAATGTGGTAAATTATATGTCTATAATGAATAATTCTGATGAAGTTTTGGACTTGCTTGTGCAAGGTGACTTGAAGATGGGAGAGTCCTTTGCTCCGCGCGGAAAGTTTCCGGCAGAAATAGCTTTTACTACAAGGTTTTTTACAGTTCGAACAAATGAAAATGATATAATTGATCATGTGGATACAAGGAATATCAGCTATGTGTCGCCTGGTGAAGCCATAGAATATGTGGCTACTGCAAATGAGAGCGGAGAAGATGCTGGAATTATTGGTAACTTCAGATACATTAAATCTGAAAATCAGCTAGGGCATATATATTTTTTTCTTGACATCGAGGAAGATTTAATCGGCTTTGAAACCTATATGTATTACTCGGTGTTAATCTTAGTCGGAGCTATCATTTCTATTTTTATTTTGTCAGCGCTTTTATCAAAAAAAGCAGTCGCGCCGATTGCCGACAGCTATGAGAGGCAAAAGGGATTTATAACAAATGTCAGCCATGAGTTTAAGACGCCCCTTGCAATTATTAAAGCTGATTGTGATGTCATTGAAATTGACAATGGTGAGGGCGAGTGGACAGGCAGCATAAAAAAGCAGATTTCAAGGCTTGATAAACTTGTGGAAAATTTGATATCGCTCACAAAGCTCGATGAAGAAACTGAGCTTATTAAAACGGACTTTTCAATTTCTGATGCTATTCATGACATCGTGAATGAGTTTTCTGCAGCTACTAAAAGTTCGGGGCTGAGTGTAGTCTTAGACATTGAAAAAAACATCACATATAATGGAGATGAGCAACATATCAGAAATCTAGTCGCGATACTTGCTGAAAACGCTGTAAAATACGCCTTGCAGCAAACAAACTTGCAATTTAATTTGCATGGGGTCGGAAGTAAAAAGATTTTTAGCGTAGAGAACAGCTGCGAAGATGTTGAGATAGGAAAGCATAATGAATGGTTTGAGCGTTTTTATCGTGGGGACGAATCACGAAACAGTCAAACCAAAGGATATGGAATTGGTTTATCCATCGCCAAGACCATCTGTGATTTACATGGAGCTAAAATTTCAGCTGAAAGCAAGACGGGAAAAGAGATTATAATAACGGTGATTTTTTAAGCTATGTGACATATATGAAAAAGGCAATTGGCAAAATTATGAGTTCGTTTT
Source organism: uncultured Oscillospiraceae bacterium (assembly GCA_964370145.1). Lineage (GTDB taxonomy): Bacteria > Bacillota > Clostridia > Oscillospirales > Feifaniaceae > CAYJIE01. Next base: position 14,028 of record CAYJIE010000037.1, on the reverse strand, counting down.
TTTGAAATTCATTTTAATTTTAAGGTAAGTTTAAGGTAAAGAACTTATAATGAAATTGTAAAATGTATAGAATATTAAGATGTCATGGTTTTTGTTGGATTAAAACACATGCGGCAAAATCACCAAAATATCAAGAAAGGAATGAAAATTATAATGATGCAAACTAACTTTAAGAGATATGAGCTTAAATATATTTTAACTACTCAGCAATATGAGATGCTCCTAAGTCAATTGCCATCTGACATGACTTTGGACGGTTACGGCAGACATAAAATCTCCAATATCTATTTTGATACTGAAGACTATCGAATTATAAGACATTCCTTAGAAAAGCCAAAATACAAGGAAAAGCTTCGAGTTCGCTGTTATGGAGAGCCAAGCGAAGATGCCACCGCTTTTATAGAGCTAAAGAAAAAATTCAACGGCATTGTCTATAAAAGGAGGGTCTATTCAGAGCAAAACAAGGTATTTGCCTATCTTTGCGAGGGCGCTGACACCGTGGAGCAATCACAGATATTAAATGAAATTGACTATTTCAAGAATTCGTATTCACAGCTAAAACCCAAAGTTTATCTATCTTATGAGAGGGAGGCGTTTTTCTCGACAGCAGACGAGAATTTCAGACTGACCTTTGACTTCAATATAATGGCGCGAGACAGTGATGTGACGCTTTATCGTAGTGATGATGATAGGGAAGTGTTATCATGTGAATATGTATTGCTTGAAGTCAAAACTGTGATGGGACTGCCGAGCTGGTTTTTAGAGTTTTTAAGCGAAAATCGTATTTATAAGACTTCGTTTTCTAAGTACGGGACGGCATACCAAACATATTTTATGCCGCAGTTTGTCAGTAGTTTAGGGGAGTTAAATTATGCTTAATGATTTTTTTGGCAGTGTTTTCGTTGAAACTGCCACAATGAACTTGGATGTGATGGACTTTCTAATCTGCATGGTCGCATCTATCGTCTTAGGCATCTTCATGGCAAAGATGTATGCATTAAAGACTAGGAGCACAAAGAGTTTTGTTGTGACTCTTGCACTTCTTCCCCTTGCAGTTGCAATGGTTATAATCATGGTTAATGGAAATATCGGGGCAGGTGTTGCAGTGGCAGGTGCATTTAGTTTGGTAAGATTTCGTTCTGTTCCAGGCACCGCAAAAGAGATTATCGCAATTTTCACAGCGATGTGCACAGGTCTCACCATTGGCATGGGATATATAGGATTTGCGGCATTGTTCTCTGTAATAGCATGTGTATTTGCTCTTTTCCTAAATATAACAAATTTCGGAGAAGAAAAGAATAACGGAAGTCGCACTCTGCAAATTACAATTCCCGAAAACCTCAACTACACCGATGTTTTTAATGATATATTTGCAAGTTTTACCAAGGAGGCGAAACTAATCTCAGCTAAAACCACGAATATGGGGAGCCTATTTAAGTTAAGCTACGAAATTGAGCTTACAGATGTGGCTAAAGAAAAGCAGTTTGTCGATGAACTCAGATGCAGAAACGGCAATCTTGAAATTATTATTGGAAAACAAGAACTATTCGTAAATGGGTTATAATAAATTGTTTAAAGCATTTGGTAAGTACATCAGTAATGCTTTTGAAATCTAGGATTGTTTATGGCGACAAAGAGAGAGTTTGAATAAAATTTAGCTTATTATTATTTTAATATGCAATAAAAAAGGACTTTGATAAGTCCTTTTTGCGCTTTAATATGGGTGGTGTTAGATTTCATCAATTTTATATATTTCACCGTTTTTTATATAAACCCTTGGTGTGCGATTGCTCTTTAGCACCAATAATTCATATTGCGATTGCTCGGCTAGACTAGCCCATTCGCAAATTCCGATAAATTCATCTCTGTCTTGACCGAGTAGCGTGACTATATCATCTAATCCGACATCATCAAAATCAGTTATGTCAACCATCATCATGTCCATGCAGACTGCTCCGAGGATTTTCGCTCGTCTCCCCTTGATAAGCACATTGCCAACATTGGAGATTCTTCTTGGTATTCCGTCGGCATATCCTGCGTTGATAACTGCGATTATGGTGTCTCTCTCCAAGCACAATGTTCTCCCGTAACTAATGGTAGTACCTTTTTTAAGGGTCTTGATTTGAGAGATGGTGCTTTTCACAGATTTTGCGGGAGTTAAATTAAAGGAGAGATCCAATGTTTTAGGGGAGTATCCGTACATCGCAAATCCTAAACGCACCATATTAAGTGAATGTTCTGGATGGTACAAAACCCCGCCACTGTTGCACGAATGCTTATAGGTGAATTCTATTTCATTTTCTGAGAGTTTTTTTATAATCAAGTTAAGGAGATTTTGCTGAGTGTCACAAAAGGCAACATCTTCACTTTCGCTATCTGCAAAATGCGTGTATATGCCGACTGCGTTAATATTCGTCACAGCGCATACTTTGCTTATCTCGTCAACTGCCTCCGATAAATTATCCTCGCTTGCGACAATTCCGAGCCGTCCCATTCCCGTATCAATCTTTATATGAACATCGAGATTTCTTGTGATATTGCTCGAAAGTGCCCTTGCATATTCTAAAGAGGATACGGTTTGTGTTAACGAATATTCAGCCAGTAAATGTGCATATTTTTCAGCTGTGTGTCCCAATATTAAAATTGGCTTTTTAATACCGCACTTTCTAAGAGAAATCGCTTCTTGAAGACAACCCACACCAAAATATCCAACGGTGTTTAGGCTTTCTAATGCCAAAGAGACCTCAACACAGCCATGCGAATAGGCATCTGCTTTAACAACTGGAATGATCGTCTTGCAGTGTGAAAGCTTGCTTAGCTTTTCTACATTGCTGACAATAGCATCTAGGTCGATTTCTAACCATGTCCTGCGTGGGAATTCCATATGCATTCACCTCCTTAATAACTTTTTAAGTATACAATATTTTTGCAAAAGTTTCAACCCCCCCACAAATTATATACATTAAGTCAAGGCTATATGCAAGAGGTATTTGTTCTCGATAGAATGTCGCTTTATTTAGCAGATTCTCTAGAAATTTCCGTAAATATTTTAATAATCCGGCCGATATTATAGTAGAGTAATGAATAAGGAGAGTAATGATGAGAGATTTTAAGACGCCAAGCATTGTTGTTGATCTAGACATTTTAGAGCAAAATATCAAGCATTATCAAGCAGAGGCAAATAAGCATAACAAACAATTATGGCCGATGATGAAAACACATAAAAGTACTGAAATTTTGAAAATGCAAATTGAGCAAGGGGCAACCGGTGTGCTATGTGGAACTCTCGATGAAGCGGAGTTGTGCCTTGAAGCAGGAGTCAATAACATTATGTATGCGTACCCTGTTGTTAATATTGTAAATGTTATGAGAGTGGTTGAGTTGTCAAAAAAGTGCAATTTTATTATCAGAATTGATAATATCGAAAGTGCGATGGCAATAAGCGACTGTGCGTTAAAAAACGACACTGTCGTTAACTATTCAATTATTATAGATTCTGGGCTTGGACGATTTGGGATACCAGTGCAAAATGCCGTGGAGTTTGCACGCAAATGCGATGGTCTAGCAGGGATTAAATTATGTGCAATTTCAACACATCCAGGGCATGTGTATTCTGCAACAAATGCAGATGAGGTAGAAAAATGCGCCAAGGACGAGAGGGCAGTGTTAAAAGAGGCGGCAACATCACTCAGAGCGGCAGGCTTTGAACTTGAATATGTCACAAGTGGCTCTACGGCGACTTTTCTTTCAAGTGTTGGCGATGACTGCATCACAGTTTTTCATCCAGGGAACTATGTTTTCTTTGATGTAATTCAAATTGCGCTTGGAGCTGCGAAAGAAGAAAATTGTGCTCTCAAAATCCGCACAAATATCATCTCCAACCCGAGCGACAATACTTTTTTATGTGATGCTGGAAGCAAATGCTTAGGGCTCGATACTGGAGGTCATGGAAATTCCTCTCTATGCGGATTTGGAAGAATTGAAGGATATCCAGAGCTTATTGTAAAAAGCTTGTCTGAAGAAGTCGGAAAGATTTACGCCACTGACAAATCGAGGGTAAAGATTGGAGATATACTTGAAATAATACCAAATCACTCTTGTTCTAGTGGAAATCTCACGAGTTTCTATTGCGGAGAGCGAAAAGGGAAATTTGAAAAATACATAAAAGTTGATGCTAGATGCAATTCTAGACAGTAGGCAGAGACCTAAAAATACAAAACTCCTTGGCGCAATTGAAAACAATTAGCCAAGGAGTTTTACTTGGTTTGCTGTGAGGAAAAGTAAAATCTTTAGGTTTATTTGATAATTTTCTTACAGTGTAAATTGATGCTCTGTATTATACAGTGTCTTATAACCTAAATTCAATGCTAGAAAAACAGACAGTGAAACAACAGCGGCCAAGCAAATATTAATAGAAATTTGATATAGAATAGCAGTCGTTGGTAGTTCGCCCGACAAAATTTGTCCTGTCATCATGCCAGGAAGTGATACAATGCCCATGCCGAGCATTGAATTTATTGTCGGCAGTAGTGCTGTTTCCAATGCAGAGTTCACAAAGGGGCGCAGTATATTTTTGGGTTTTGCACTCTGGTTTAAGAGGACTTCGATTTGCAATTTAGAGTCATTGATTTTTGTCATAAAAGTTTTGACGCCAAGTGTAATTCCCGTCATTGCATTACCGATTATCATTCCACTGATAGGGATTGTGTATTGTGGATTAAATATGCTTTCACTAATGACAATACTTATAAAAAAAGAGATAATTAATACAGCTGATATGCTTATCGCAGCAGCAATTACTATCTTAAATCTTAAGTTTAAGCCTCTGTTGACAGAAAGTATTCTATATACAGCAAACACAGTCATTAAGGTCACATAAGAACCGACGAGCAAGGACGACGGATTATCAAAGATATATGTAAGCACATAGCCTGCGATGGTGAGCTGGACCGTCATTCTGATGCTTGCAATCAATAGAAGTTTAGTTTGATCTATTTTGCTTGCTTTCATTACTAATCCAACTATTATGAGTAGTAGATATATTAGAGTAAAATTAAAAATACCAATTTGTACGGCGTCATTCATTTTGTTTCCCTCCACTTATATCTATAATGGTTTCAGCAAACATTTCAGTCAGTGTTTTATCGTGGCTTATTACAATTAGAGTTAAATCGTTGTTTTTAACATAAGAAACTATGTTCTCAAGCACCTTCACAGATAATTTATGGTCAAGTGCTGAAGTGGGCTCATCAAGCATTATAGTTTTTGCTTGCATTGAGAGACATATTGCAATATAGACCCTTTGGCGCTCGCCCCCTGAAAGATTATCACATGGTGTATTAAGTGGAAAATTTGCCTCAGTCAGTCTCAAAAAATACAGCATTTGCTCTTCAGTTAAATTCTCTCTTTCGCAATAAGTATAAAAGAGATTATAATTCTCCTTTATTGTTCCGCTAAATAAAAATGCGCTTTGGGAGATAAGCTTCACTTCTTTTCGCAGGTCTATACTATCAAAACCTGCTATATGTATATCTTTGTAATATATTGCCCCGCTCGAAAAATTCTCCGTTCTGTTGAACAACTTCAATAATGTGCTTTTTCCACAGCCGCTTTCACCTACAATGAAGTTGATTTTGGACTCAACAACATGAATATCGGGATAAAAAATAAAGTCCTTAAAAATTAAATTTCTAGTTTTAAACATGATTTCTCCTTGATTTTTTTTAGATTTTCATGTATGCTATTAGTAAGTTAAAACGAATACCAATATCTAATATCAATATCGAATTTCGATAATTATATTTTAGCATAAGGAGTACGAAAATGCAAGACCCAATTTTAAGAAAATTATTTTTAGGATTTATCCACATTCACATACTTCATCACGCAAAGGAAGCTCCGCTCTTTGGAGCGTTTATGATTGAGGAGTTGAAATCACATGGATATGATATTAGCCCAGGGACACTATATCCGATTTTTCATAGTCTAGAGAAATCGGAGCTCTTGTCTGTGAAAAAGGAAATTGTCGGCGGCAAAGTCAGAAAATACTATTCCATAACACAGAAAGGTGAACAAGTCTTGATTGAAGCAAAAAAGAAAATTAAGGAGCTAACAGGGGAACTTTAATATATTTGATGAAGTGGCTAAGTTTTTTATACAATGTCTTATCGAACATTTGAAATTATAGTTACTATATAAGCGCCAAAATTGCAGCAAGTTAAAGTGTTTGACAACGTGAAAGGGCTTCCACCTAATGATGGAAGCCCTTTGCTTTTTTTAAAATACCTCTGGTTTTACGTTATAAAAATTCTATATCAAACTGACTAAAACGCCGATTAGCACGATAGAAAGTCCGTTGCTGATAAGCCCTGTGGGCATGCCCATGATCGGCCCAAGCTTGGCTTTTACAAATATTTTCTTATGCTCATCTTCAATATGCTTTGTTGCGTGTTGAATTAGCATTTCATTCATTGCAAATCCTGTGATTGAATTAATCGACAAAATTATACCCTCATATTTACTTAGTCCAAGCTTTTTGGAGAGGAACACAGAGCCGAAAAACAGAACAGCCACTGAGACAATCATAACAATGGCAAGTGGCAATAACAATGCTGTTATTGCGTATATGGGTGTGTTTGCCATTGTGTTTGCCATGAGCCCCATGAGCCCTAAAAGGAGCAGTCCGAAACTGTCGGCTTTTTGCAGAGGTGCAGTGTCCATGAAACCAATATTTCCAAGGATTATACCAAACAGCAAGCCTGTTATGTTCAAGTTTATGTCAAAAGATGATAAAATCGTTGCGTGCAAAAACTTGTTGAATACAGCTACAAGCATTATGGTGAGGAGATAATAGGCGGTAGTCTTAAATGAATTCGGGATTTTGTCAATCGGCATTTCACGACTAAAAGGTCTTGGCGGAGTCAGGTTTTCAGGCAGGTTTGCAAGCGTCAAATCTGCCTCTTTTTTTAGTGCCCATGATAAAATCGGAGCTGAAAACAGACCTTGAGCCATAAATATCAGCCAAGGAAAAACTGAGATTGACGGGTTTACATCGAGCACCCAACGTGAACCAATTGCACATGAGGCACCTCCTCCGACTACGGCGCCCGGCGAGAGCAATGCGAGGTCGCGTCCTATGATAGGGCTTAGCAAAAATGCGGCGATTGTAGCGAGCGCCGTCATACAAATGCACAGCAAAGCTCGATTTTTATTCTTTGCAACAAAGCCGATTTTTAGCATTGTGCCAGAGTGAATGACCAGCACATTAAAAGCAATTGTGCCGACTGCAATCATATTCGATGACAGTATCATATCTTTTGGGAGAATGCCCATTGCAAAGCCAACAATAAAAATCAAGCCGAATGTAAGCGGCATGGGAAGCTTCCCTTTTGTTATTGTTGAAATTGCCTGTGATATAAAAACGATGAAAAGAAAAATTAAAAAGCTGATTTCAAAACTCCAACTATAATCCATATGTCCTCCGAAAAAAGCCTGACACTGCATGAACCACCATTGGCTCTAGCAGTGTCAGGCTTTTATGAAATATTAGTGAGTGCTACCTTTTCCTGAGCCGCCGACAACGATGTCATCTTCGCAAATTCCTTGCAACCAGTTTTCTTGCGGTGTGTAAGGAATATATGGCATGAGGATATGTGAGGGATAATCTTTATCTCTGTAAATTTTGTAGCTGATTGTATTTGCCGATGGGAATGGCCCAAGATGTCCCATCTTGCCTTGCCATGCATGCTCTTGATGCTCGAAAATATCTGTCGCTTTAATTTCAAGCTCAAGACTTGTTCCAGGGGCAAATACCATACCGATTGGGTTAATCTCAATGACATATTCTCTGATTTCGTTCGGTGTAACAGGAACTTTCTTTGAATAGTCGTGGACAGGAAGACCCTCTTTGCTCTTCTCTTTATCAAGCGGATAGCTCGCTTTGAGAGAGCCGGTGCGGCAAACTGGGAAACGAGTGCCGCCTGCAGTAATTTGATACAATTTTACGATGAAGTTCGCATCTTCTGCATCAATTGACGCAAATAAGCGAAGTTCAATCGGGCCTGTGAACTCAGTTGGACGAGAAAAACGGTCAGAGCGATATACAAGCGCATTTTGTTTTGTTGTGATTGTCGGTGGGAGATGGCTAAATGAATCCGGAGGCAAGTTGCCCTCGGGTGCTGCGTCCCAACGAAGTTGCTCATATGTGTGTAGATATAGTTTCTTAAACTGTGTGCGCGCCAATGGATACTCATTTTCATATCTGTATCCTCTACCGATAATGTTTAGTTTCATCGGTGGCTCTTCTGTAATTCCTGTATCAACGCCCTTTAGCCAGTGGTCATACCAACGAAGGCACTCTTCGTCCATAAAGCGATATGGGAGCTCCATGCCATTATAGCCTTCCATGACGCCGCAACGCTTATACGCTGTGAATTCATCATTGCCCATTGCATTGAACACAGGAGCTGACCAACGACCAGTTGGAGCCCATCCGCATTTGAAATATGTCGGCACTTTGATTTTGTCGTACATATATTTAACTGAACGCTCTTTCCAGAAATCGTCCTCTTGTGGATGGAGCAGATAGTCAAGATAGAATGTATGATATGTTGGTGGCCATGTTGTGAGGATTTTGTTGAAATAGGAGTTGGTTGCAAGATCGGGATCTTCCCTGATTTCTTTCATTCTCGCTTTCAAATCCTCTTCGCTCATCACTTTTGCCGACCAGCTCTTTGGATTGTTCGCAGGGCAAAGCTCCCAGTACATATTCATATATGTGTTGCCAACACCGCCATAATAGCCATGTTGATAGTAATCATCTGTGTATGAAAGTGGCATAATGCATTTTAGATGTGGTGGTTGCATTGCCGCCACAAGTGGCTGAATGATTCCAAAGTAGGAATAGCCATGCATTGCGACATTTCCGTCACTCCACTTGCAATCGGTGCCCGCCCATTCAATAGTGTCATATACATCAATTTGTTCTTGTGGATTGTAAACACCAAGGAATTCGCCTTCAGAATTTCCAATTCCGCGCGGGTTTGGAATGATGAAAGTATAGCCTCTTTCAACATAGAAATCCATATCGCCAGCTTCAAGGCTATGATCAAACATCGCTGAGCGACCAGGGAGTGAACCACGTCTTATCGCCTGCATCTCTTTTCCATATGCGGACCAAGCAATCAAGACAGGGCATTTTTCAACTTCTGCAGGATGGTATATATCCGCATAAATTTTGCAGCCGTCTCTTAAGACGATTTCAACATCTGATTCAACTTTTACTGTGTATAGTGGCTTCGATAATTTGTCAAGGTTCTTTGTGTAGCGCCTATCCCAATATACAGGGCATTTGTTTAGACCAGTTGTTTCAAGAAATTCTTTTTGCAACATAAAGTAAGCCTCCTCAAAAAAATATAGATGTATAACTGATTTGACTCAATTATACATCCATATTCACAACAATTCTGTCACTTATGCGACAAAAGCATTAAAAATTCAATTCACTTTCCTCAAGTGCATTTAATATAGCAGGCATATCTAGAATTTTAATGCAACCTCTCTTGGTTGAAATCCACTCACAACTACGCCATTCACCGAGGATTTTTGCCGCTGTTTGCCTTGCGACACCTGCGGCGGCGGCAAGCTCTGTCTGCGTCACAAACACAGTCTTATTGTTGCTATCTTGCGAGCCCGACAAGGCAAGCAAGGTGAATGCCAGCTTTCCCGACGAATCAAGATAGCTCCCCGCAATATATTTTTTCGCTGACTTATATAAGCGTGAAATAAGCTGGTTAATTGTTAGTTTAATCAGCTTTTTATTCTCCCAAAATATCTCGGAAAACACTGCACTTGGGATTGCAATCAAGGTGGATTCCTTTAATGCTACAACGGCATTGGGATACGTACTCTCCATTATAACACCAGTTTCTCCAAAATGCTCACCTTGCCTTTTTGTGTTGAAGATCACATCTAAACTACTTGCATATGCGATAAACTCTGCCATAGCTCCATCGTAAATAATATATACATAATTTGCAGAGTCGCCCTCCTTGAATACAAAGCTCCCCTTTTTATACTTTTGCATAAAAACTTGCGAAGCCAGTTTTGTAATTTGGTCATCGGAGATTCCATCGAACAGTTCATTTTCCCTTAGCATTTGCATAATTTTATTTAAAGGTATATTAGTTACACTGACATAGTTTTTACTTATCATTTTTCTCCTCCAAAAATCTTGTACAGTATTTCATCACGAAAAAACATTTTTCCTCAATGTCGTCTACATGACAGAACAATAAATCAAAAGCATCTATAATATAGTCAAAATATACATTTTGTTAATGGCATAATCAGGAAAGTTCGGCAAAGTGACAAAAAACCGTTAACATAATAAGAAGTTTAGCACGGGAAATCAACATTGTCAATAGAAAAATTACTCATACATCGCAACATACCTTAGATTATTGCAACAAATTCACATAAATTATGCAATAGTACAAAGCAGTAAAATTTGAAAGGTGGTTTAATTATGAGCAATTCTCCGCAAACTCGCAAAAAAATGAATCTCATGTCCTGTATACTTATGGGTATCGGAAGTATCGTAGGCGCTAGCGTCTTTTCAACGACGCCGATAGCAATTAAAATCGTCGGTGGAAACGGAATTGTAATTGGATTCTTACTAGCATCAATTTTCGTTTTCCTAAAAACTTTCCCAGAAATGGTGTGTATATCTGCGTTGCCTGCAAATGGCGCGTCTTACATGCATCTCACTCGCCTTGTTCATCCACTCGCAGGCACACTTCATGCATTCAATCAACTTGTTACAGGCCCAATGAAAGTTGCAACAATGTCACTGACTTTCTCAACCTATTTCATAATGTTAATGCCGTCGGCAAATGAAATTTTAGTGGGGATTGTAATAACTATTATATTTACGATAATATCGTGTTACGGTATAAAAACCTCCGCTAATATACAGAATATCTGCGTTTTCATCTTGCTTATTACGCTCGGTATTTATGTATCAATGGGCTGGGGTGCGACAACTCTCACATTTGGTGAAGTCATCTCAACAACAGTTGAGCTCACAAAACTTTGGGCGGCAATGGGCATTATGCATGGTAGCCTTATCGGTGCAAATGCACTTATGTATGCGGCTGATGAAATCGAAAACCCAGGAAAAAACATTCCAATTGCTTTCTTGGTTTCCACTGTAATCACAGCGATTCTATATGCTCTAATCGCATATGTAACTGTGGCAGTTCCACCGCCGGGTGCAATCTTTGGCATTAACAATCTAGCGCAGGTTGCTGAGATGTTCATGTCACCGAATATGACAACATTCTTCATCGTCGGAGGAGCTTTGCTCGCCGTCGTCACCTCGATAAACTCCTGTATTTTGATGTTCTCTCGCTCACACTTTGCAGCAGCAAGAGATGGGCTTTTCCCAAAAGCAATCATCAAATTCAACAAACATGGTGTACCAGTTAACTCAATTTGGCTAAACTCAATCATCGCTATTGCGACAATGGCGGCTGGATTTAATCTTGAGGACGTTGTAAACATCACTGCAATACCAGGACTGCTAATCAGTCCGATTATCTTCTCCTCCGTGTTCTTCTTACCAAAGAGATATCCTGCGTCTTATAAGACTTCTTACATGAATTTACCATATGGTTTAGTGTGCTCACTTGCAGTGCTTGCAGCGGTTATCACATTGACACTTGGCTGGTATGTAATCGGTCAAATGGAACCGAGAAACTACATGATCGCACTCGCATTCTACTGCGTAGCGGCGGTGTATACAGTCTTTAGAAACAGCTATGTTAAAAAGACAACTGGAAAATCGATTTTTGAAACCATGAAGGCTGACTATGAGCCGTGGAATATTCGCGAAGCTGAAGCTAAAAAAGAGCTTGAGAGCAGAGCGACTAAAGTTTAATCAACAATTAAAGTTGAAATTATAAGAAACGGAGAAAAACAATGGGCAAACTCGCAGATATGCTAAATCTTGACAGACTGCCAAACTACTGGGATAAGAGGTATGTGAAAAATCTTGATAAGCTGTCGCAAGTAAAGTATGAGGTCGAAATACATGAAGATGTATATGTGACACTTCGTGATGGGGTGAAAATATGCGTGGATTTGTATTTGCCAAAAGGTGCAGGACCTTGCCCCGGACTTGTGTCGTGGGCGGCATATGGGAAGCAAATGCAAAATATCAAGAGGGGAGCGATTCCGCCGGAGAGCCTTCTTTTTGACCACAGCCTTGAAGCTGGTGACATCGATTATTTTGTCAGCAGGGGCTATGCGTACATAATCCCAGACCCACGAGGGATTGGGAAATCCGAAGGTGAATTCCTTGGCGTGTACAATCCGCAAGAGCATCTTGATATGCACGATTTAATCGAGTGGGTCGGTGTTCAAGGGTGGTGTGACGGCGGTGTCGGTATGATTGGCTACTCATATTTTGGAATCTGCCAAATTCTCGCTGCGGCGCAAAAACCCTCGCATCTAAAATGCATTATGCCTTGCTCATTTGTTGATGACTACTATCAACACGGATATTATGGCGGTGTCGGAGCCACATATATGAATATATATTGGGAGCTGTGCCCTGCTAATAATCCAAAGCCTTGGTCGCAAAAGTTATATGGTGATGAGAAATTAAAACAGCTTATGGAGGAGCGCCTAAAAGACCCCGACATCGCAGTTAATTCCTATTTCTCAAAAATCCTAAACACATGGCCGCCAAATTATCACACATTTTATCTCGACTATCTCGTAAATCCTATAGACAATGAGTATTGGAAAGAGAGAAGTGCAAATCAAATCTACGATAAAGTGGAAGTTCCCGTGTATTTGCACTGTGCTTGGTCACCGCTTGGACGTTGGTCTGCGCCGATTTTCACAGCCATGAACGATGAGCGCCTAAATGTGCCTAAGAGACTGGGTGTGCTGGAGGGATATGACGGGCTTGAACTACCATATCGCGCGCTTAACGAGGAGTGCTTGCGTTGGTATGACCACTGGCTAAAAGGCATTGATACAGGTATTATGGATGAGCCGCTTTATAAATTTAATGTGCTCAATTCAGGCATGAGATATGAAAACGAGTGGCCGCTAGAGCGCACAAAGTGGACGAAGATGTATCTGCGCTCATTTAATAGACTTCGCTTTGACAAAGAGCCTGACAAGGATTTACCGCCTGATGGCTTTACTCATAATCCTCCGTCTATTACGTCGAAGGTTGAGAGCCTTACTTATCGCTCATCAAGAATGAGTGCCCCAATGGAGATTACAGGGCCGATTGAACTGCATCTCTTTGCTTCAATCGATCAAGAAGATGCAAACTTCATCGTGTATCTAAAAGATATTTTCCCTGATGGAACAGCACATCCGTTGGCGAGATTTGGCGCCCTTAAGGCATCGCATCCACTTGATGTGGAGAAGAGCCAAATTGGGCGACCTGTGCATGACAATTCAGTCTCAATCCCTGTTACACCTCATGAAATCAGGGAGTATGTAATTGAGATTAATCCGACTTCAATGGTTGTTCATCCAGGGCATATGCTTGAACTCGAAATCAAGGCGATGAACCCAAGTGATGTTCAAGAAAAATCGTGGACAGGGAAAGTGCAAAATATGAACTGTATACCATCTAATAAGACAACATCTTATAAGATTTACAGAGATAATGAGTATCAGTCATATGTGCTTTTGCCGATTATTCCGCAAACGCCAAAGGAGAATTGGTTGCAACCAATTGAGGATTAATTGCAGTAATGTTAGGGTTTTTCACTGCAATTAGCCAAAATTAAAGAACTTGTATAATTTTACAATTGCGTATAAGAAAACCGCCTTGACAGAATGTCAAGGCGGTTTTTTGACACACTGAAATGGCTGGGTGCAATATGCACCCAGCCATTTTTCATATATTACTTGTGTTTTGCCCCTGTCCATATGCACATAATCATTGCGAAAACTGAGACATATGCCCAAAATTTATGTTGTTTCATTCTCCGCTACCTC
>CAYJIE010000036.1:20934-22690 GCA_964370145.1 uncultured Oscillospiraceae bacterium | reverse complement strand
ACTCTTTTGCTTAAAATAATTTCATTTTAGGTGGTATTATAATCTCCGTGAAATAACTGTTCACACAGCAAGCATAATAAATATCGTATCTGTACTCAGACAAAATGTTATAAATTTCATTATACAGATCTTGATTATTAAAGATTAGCTCTGTTACAAATGATGAATATCTCGTTCCAGTCTGCGACATTAAGTCCTCACGCATGTCAGCAATCTTTTTCTCACTCGCATAACTTCTGCCAATCCTGTCAGTTGCAGCATCAATTGAGTCCGCAATAGTAATGACATCAATAATAATTTTAACTGGTGATTCAAGATTATTAAAATCATTAGGATATCCGAATTTGCCATCATAGCTCTTGTGGTGACCAAGTGCGACATCAGAAAAATAGTTAAACAACTGAGAGTCTTTTATAAAGTTAAGATGCGAAACATTCTTAACCATATCAGTTATCTCTTCTGTGCCATAAAACTTTGGATTTGGCTTAATAAAACTCTTAGCTTGTGGCGCATGCTGTTTAATCATTTGGAACTCTTTATCATTTAGTTTTCTGATATAGAAGGAAACCAGATGCGAGTACGATATTTTCCCAATATCATGAACTAGCCCCGAAAACCAAACAAAAATTAAAATTTCACCAACTTTGTTCTTAACATCTTCCACACTGTTGACTCCGGGCATTCCCACAAGCTTTTCAGGGTGGTACTGCGCTATATATTCCACAATTACATATGACATTTTTGCAACCATGATGGAATGAACAAAAGTCGGCTTGTGTCTGCACACTGTCAAAGAAATTAGAAGTCTTAAATAATTGAGATCTTCAAATACCCTGTGCCCAAGTCGTGCAAAATTGCTGAGCATTGTAGTGACATGTGTCCCAGAAATAGTAGGGGGAATCGCCGAGATATATTCATGTATATCCTCTTCAATTTCCTTTGAAATCACAGCGAACTCTTCTTTTGAGTAACCTTCATTTGGATAATGCTCAGAATAATTGAAAATCAGCGCCGTCACATGCAACTTCTTATACATATTATCATAGTCATATTCATTTTTTGCCTGCTTATAAATAGTGTATAAACTATCCAACAACTCACGCAGAGAAATTATTCCAACGTGAAATCTCGCCGCACAATAGTTATATATAGCTTTTACATCACCGGTTGCATGGTCCTTGCTAAGCGCTCGAACCGCCGCACCCCTCTTTTCGTATAAAGCAGTTGTCGCTTCTAAAAACCTCCGCCTTTTCTCTTCGCTAACGTATGGTTTGTTATCTTTTCGCAGTTCGGTAACAGTCGTTGAGCAAATATTCTCAAACACATTCATTTTGTATGCTTCCCAAGGGAAATCCGTATCAATTTTCATAGCATATTTCCAGAATGCAATCGCTCTATCGATTCTTGAAAACACTACATCGAGTGAACGGTCTGGCACAGAGATGTATGAATTACCATATGCCCTGCAAATTATATTTCTTGTTGGCTTGTCAAACTCTTCATATCTGTCACTGAGTGCAATAATCGACTCATAGCATTCATTCATCTCATCTCTGAATAAAAATGCATCTAAATAAAAAATTGCAAGACCTTTGAAGAAAGAATTTTTAATAAACAGTTGATCATCACCAATATGTTTAGCGTAATGAATTAGTGCATGTCTTATATCAATTGACAGCCCTGTATCAATATTCGATTTATATCCCGAGAGTTTATCTGCAAGCTCCTCTAAATCTACTGCCAGTTCTTTTGTTAT
>CAYJIE010000036.1:0-20924 GCA_964370145.1 uncultured Oscillospiraceae bacterium | reverse complement strand
CGGCGTAATATGTTTATCAATTAAATCGTTTGTCTCATTTATAACCGCTCTAATTAACATACCCCGACGTTTTAACTCTTCTTTAATTGTTTCCCTTTTAAGATTTTCATCGCCGTTGAACTGTTCTGCTGAAAGCTCAGTAAAACATTTCTCATTCTCGATAATCTTTAGAAAAATATCATTCATCATTACCCTACTTATGATTAAATATTCCAAGTAATTTTACCACAAATAATTAAATTTGTAAAGAGATATTACATATTTTTTACTTAAATGTCATAAATCCAATTTTTCACCAATAAGGCTATTTCTCTCATTGAATTTTCCGAAAACGGTGACTCCAATCCGCATGCTTTAGCAATGTCTACAAAGGTCATCGTCCCACCAATCTCCACGAAATCCATATATGTCTTAAACGCCAATTCACTATCTTCCATGTTCATCTTGAAGAATTGAAGTGCCATGATTTGTGCGAGACTATAATCAATATAGTAAAACGGCGACTTATATATATGTTGCTGACGTTGCCAACCTGCGCCATCTTTGTAAAAAGGAATGTCTTTGTAATTAATATATGGTCTGTACTTTCCCTCAATTTCAAGCCATAGATCGTCACGCTGACTTGGTGTTAGGCTCGGATTTTTATATATCTCTTCTTGAAATTCGTCAACCTGGCAGGCATATGGAATGAACAAAATCGCATCTTCCATTTGTGAAAGACTGTACTTTTCAGTATCCTCTTTGAAGAAAAGATGATGCCACGGCATAGTCAAAAACTCCATTGACATAGCATGTGTTTCTGCGATGTCTAGTGAATAATTACTGCGCTCTTCCCCTTTTGACTTTGACTGTGCAATATATCTTGCGAACGCATGCCCTGCCTCATGGGTGAAAACTTTCACATCATGTGCTGTCTCATTAAAGTTTGCAAAAATGAACGGATAGCTTCTATCTTTTATAAATGAGCAGAAACCGCCCGGCGACTTCCCTTCCTTTGAATCAAGATCAAAGAGCTCATTGTCCATCATAAGCTCTATAAATGTCTTTGTAACTGATGACATTTCACTGTACATTTTTTTGCCCTCAGCGACAATTTCTTCAGCGGAAATTCTCGGTTTTGGCGAACCATTTTTAAATGAAAGCGCTAAATCTTGAAATAAAATCTCGCTCGCTCCAATTCTCTTTCTTCTGTTTTC
This sequence comes from uncultured Oscillospiraceae bacterium, assembly GCA_964370145.1. Classification (GTDB taxonomy): domain Bacteria; phylum Bacillota; class Clostridia; order Oscillospirales; family Feifaniaceae; genus CAYJIE01. Next base: position 19,728 of record CAYJIE010000036.1, on the reverse strand, counting down.
TTGAATTTCATTGGCAAGCGGTACAATTTCTTGAAGGACAAGCTTCCTAAACAAAGCAATATCTTCGTTTGTATAGCAATTTCTCATCATTCTCGCATATCCAAGCTCAATAAAATTCTCCATTCCAAGTTTCTTTGCCTGTCTGGTGCGAACTTTTACAAGTTTATCATAAATATCATCAAACTTATCTTTGACAGCGCTGTAACTCTCGCCCTCAGCAAAAAAGGCTGACTTACGCACATCAAAGTCAAGGCTCTCCTTATATGGAGCAAGGAGCGGCAATGCCATTTCTTTGCCATCAAATTCAGTTACAAGACTCGCTAAAAGCGCAGAATATTCAAGCACTAAGCTGTTTTCCTCATTCCTATCCTCAATATTTTCAGTTGAAAATGCTTTCTCTTCAAGAGCCATATTTCTAAACTCAACATAGCCGACTTCTTTTTCTAAGAACTCTCTATACGGACTCTTAAACAACATTTTATTAAAGACATTAAAAATCGCTGAGACTTTCGTCCCCTCTCTAGCAAACCACCGTCTTTCAGCTTTATAAAACTCATCATTGCTGTTAATTGAATTTCTTATCTTAGAAAACGCCGCCATCGATACATATCCTACATATAATTCATCGATTTCCCTATAAATCGCCAGTTGCTCCTCGCCGCTCGTTGCATTAAGAAATGCCTCATTCAAAGCATTATGTTTTGCATAAATCTCTTCCATATTTGGTCTTACATACTCTATCTCTGAAAATTTCATAATAACTCCTTTTACATACCAAAAAGATATGCCACAAAAATATATAATGCCGAAATCCCAAGGACAATGGGGCCAAAAGTGATGAGTGCCGCAATCAACATTGCTGTCATATCACCCTTTTCAAGCTCCATTTCATCATAATGCTTGTCAAGTTCTTCCTTGCTCTTACTCTTAGGCAATTTGTTTTTATCAATAAATCCCATCACGCTCGCCTCCTCCATCAACATGTGGAAAATGGCAGGCGACAAAATGCCTTGGCGCACACTCACGCCACTTTGGAACTGTTGTTGTGCAAATTTCCTGTGCAAATTTACAACGAGGGTGGAACTTACAACCCGTCGGTGGATCAATTGGACTTGGCACATCACCTTCTAAAACTTCAATTTCAGCATTAGCGCCCTCTTCCACAGATGGAATTGAGGCAATTAACGCCATTGTATATGGATGCATCGGTTGTAAAAACAGCTCTTCACTGTCCGCAAGCTCAATTATGTTCCCAAGATACATAACTCCAATTCGATCTGATATATATCTCACCGTGCCTAAATCATGCGATATGAACATATATGTGAGTTTGTTCTGAATTTTTAGTTCGAGCAAAAGATTTATAATCTGTGACTGGATTGAAACATCAAGTGTAGATACGGACTCATCACATACGATGAATTTCGGGTTAAGGGCTAGCGCTCTTGCAATTCCTATCCGTTGACGTTGCCCACCTGAAAATTGATGTGGATATCGATGGAGCATATATCTTTGTAGTCCGCATTTGTCCATAATCTCCAGCACATATTCTTCAAGTGCACGCTCCCCACGCTTGTACATCCCATGTGCGACAAGTGCCTCAGAAATCAGTTGTCCAACAGTAAGTCTAGGATTAAGGGATGAATATGGGTCTTGAAATACGATTTGCAGCTCTTTTCGCAATTTTCGCATCTCCTCACCACTCATTGCAGACAGCTCAATCCCATTGTAACTCACAGTCCCCTGTGATGCTTTATATAGTTGTAAAATAACTCGTCCTAAGGTGGATTTGCCACAGCCCGACTCCCCGACAAGCCCAAAGGTCTCATCTTCATATATATCCAAAGTCACGCCGTCCACAGCCTGCACATATTTACGCTCTTGCCCCATGCTCTTTTTCAGCGGAAAATGCATTTTTACATCATGTAAACTGATTAATACTCTTTTTTCAGTCATGTTCGCACCTCGCTTTTTCTGGATAAAAACAGCGTATCGCCTGAACATCATTTACATATTTTAATTCAGGCTCACTCTCCTTGCAAATTTCAGTTGCAAACTTACAACGTGGTGCAAATTTGCAACCACGAGGCAAGTTGAGCGGATGCGGCACCATGCCCTCAATCGTCTCAAGGCGCTTACTCTTATCAGTGCCCAGTGACGGAATGCTTCTTAGCAGCGCCCTTGTATAAGGATGGGCATATTCCCCACTTCGCTTAAAAATATAGCTTGCAGGTGCAGTTTCAACGACCTGTCCGCAGTACATGACCGCCACATCGTCCGCAATTTGATTTATTATTCCAAGGTCATGCGTTATAAACATAATCGCTGTTTTGCTCTCTTTTTTCAGCTCATTCATAAGCCGCAAAATCTGCGCTTGAATCGTCACATCCAGCGCCGTTGTCGGCTCATCTGCGATTAAAAGTTTTGGCTTGCATGACAGCGCAATCGCAATCATGACGCGCTGACGCATACCGCCGGAGAGCTGATGCGGATAGCAAGCCGCCATCTTTTCCGGATTCGGAATCTTCACTGCCGCAAGCATTTCACATGCACGACTTTCCGCCTGTGCTTTACCAAGCCCCTGATGGAGCATCAGAACCTCTGATATCTGTTTGCCGACCGTGAAAACCGGATTTAGCGCCGTCATTGGCTCTTGAAACACCATGGAAATAGAGTTGCCTCTGATTTTTCGCATCTCTTTTATAGACAGTTTAGACAAATCCTCATCCAAGAAAAGCACTTCACCACTATGTATGCTCTGATTTTTTTCAAATAGTTTTAATACAGACATTGCGGTCTGACTTTTACCTGAGCCTGATTCGCCAATCACGCCAAGTGTTTTTCCCTCCGCAATCTTAAGCGAAACTCCGTTAACAGCTTTAATTAATCCCTTTTTCGTCTCGAAATAGGTATGTAAATCTTTTATTTCAAGAATATTCATGCATACCTCCTATTTCTCAGTTGTGCGTGGGTCCATTGCCTCGCGCAGTGCATCACCGACAAGATTTACACTAAGTGCTGTGATGACAACAAAGAGAGCTGGGATTATCCAACGCCACCAGTAAAACTCAATCACTGCTATATCCTGCGCTGATGTCAACATATTCCCCCATGAGGGTGTCGGCTCTGCGACCCCAAAGCCCAAGAACGACAGTGATGCCTCAGACAAAAGAGATGATGCGTATCCCAATGTGATATTTACAATTACAAGATTAAAAATATTCGGTAGGATATGTCGCCACATAATTGTATTATTTTTTAGCCCAAGTGCTCGAGCGGCAAGTACAAAATCCTTTTCACGTTCTAGGAGGATTTGTGCTCTTATCAGTCTTGCAAGCGACATCCATCCAAGCAGCCCTAAAATGACCATAATAAGGTACATCTTGCCTGTCTCAGACATCGACACGCCAATTACATATGAAAGTGTTATTGCAATTGGATAGAACGGAATTGATGAAAATATATCGGTTATTCTCATTAGCACATGGTCAACCCAGCCACCAAAATATCCGGCTGAAAGCCCGACAAATAGTGCAATCGTCGTAGAAATCAACACCGCCACTGCGCCAACAGTGAGAGAGATGCGCCCACCGTGAATAATCCTTGTAAATATATCTCTGCCAAATTGATCAGTTCCAAAAAAGTAGCCCTCATTGCCCCAGCCAAATATTTCATTTGCACTGTTTATTGCATAAAACTGATAATAATCACCATATAGGCTTTCTATCTCACCCATATCAGCAGGGATTTCGAGTTGTCCAAGCGAATTTGCCCCCCAGTTAAACAACTCACCACTTTCAGACAATGCGATAAAATTCCCATATCCACTCTCAATGTCAACAATGCCACTCTCAATCGGCAATATATTTAACCCATCCTCAACACTGCCCCATGAATATAAATTCCCCTCATCGTCTAGGGCTAAAACATTTCTATTTGTGGCTGCAATATCCACAATTTTAACTGTGCCGTCCGTCAACTCAATCGGGAGTTGCAATGCAAATTCGGAGCCACGCTCACCAATTATAGATATTGTCCCATCGTCAAGTAGCAATGCAATATTATTATCACCTGCCGCAAATTTTTCAATTCGTCCTCTTATCTTCGAGGAGACGAGCAAGCTATTCTCCGCTTGAGAGCTACCCCAAATATGAATATCGCCATCATCACTTAACAGCGCAGTCCACTGTGACATTCCCTCAAATTGCACAATTTCCACTTCGCCATCAGACAGCATTTTCTCCACATCGCTGGGCACTTCTGTCTGTGAATTTCCATTATATCCCCAGCTATAAAAATTGCCATGCTCATCAACTGCATAAACATGGCTTCCGCCACATGCAATGTCTATGATTTTGTTCTCATACACCTCTTTTGGCACATCAAAAATATATGTAGATACATTTTGTTGCTCTTTATTAGACTCTGTCCCCCAGATATGAAAATCGCCGTCCGCTGTGATTGCCGCACTAAAAGAAATCCCAGATGAAATCTTTACAATATCCTTTGTGTTAAGCTCCTGTGGAAAATCGAGATAATTATGCCCAGGTCTTAAGTTGGCATGCGTCAACTCAAAATCCGCATTTGAAATCGGATATACCAAAGAGCCGCCAAAAGAAAACAGGAGCATGAACACAAAAACCACCGTGCCCATAATTGCTAGCTTATTCTTATATAGCCGTTTTAAAATTGATTTTAGCGGTGTTTCAAGTGACAGTTCTTCAATGTCAACACTACTGTCAGTCCCTTTGAAAAATCGCTTAAAAAGGCCAATAAAAGAACGGTTCATCTTCTCGGCATTCTTATTCTTTTTTTGATTTTGCTCACTCATATCAAAAATCCAATCAATTTAATTTAATTCTTGGGTCTGCAATAGCATAAATAATATCGGCAACGAGCACCGATAATAGGCTAATTACAGCATAAAATAAATTCAGTGATACGATAAGTTGATTATCACGATTATACACAGCAGCAATTATAAGAGCTCCTATGCCATTATATTGGAACACGCTCTCGACGATAGCCGCTCCCGCAAACAGAGAAAACAGCGTCCCCACAATTATATATGACACAGGAATCAATGCATTCCTAAACGCATGACTGTATATAACGACTTTTTCAGCCAAACCTTTGGCTCTCGCCGTTCTGATATAATCTTGGCTGAGCGCCTCAATCATTGCATTTCTAACATATCTGACCGCTCCTGCAAAGCTCACAATTGTCAATGTCGCCGTTGGCAAAATCAGAGTTCTAATCCACTCCTTAAAGAGTTCAGTACCTTCTAGCGTTGCGGCATTTGGCATCCCACCCATTGGAAGCCAACCTAAATTGACGGAAAAAATATAGATAAGCGATATTGCCAGAAAAAATGACGGAATTGAAAATGTGATCATGGAAAAAATCTGCCAGCCATTGTCAAAGAGCGACATCCTTTTAGTTGCACATTTAATACCGACAGGGATAGCAATTAACAAATAGAGGAAATTGACCCCTATATTTAATATTACCGTATTTCTTAAGGGCTCCCCAATGACCTCTTCCACTGGTCTATTGTACATATTCGAGTATCCAAGCTCGCCTTGAAATATATTCCCAATCCAAGCAAAATACTGCGTAAAATAGCCCTTGTCCAGCCCTAATTTTTTATACATCGTCTCATATTGTGCATCATATTGCGCCTCAGGGATATCTGTGGGAAGCATAAGACGCACAGGGTCTCCCGGCATGATTTTCACAATTGCGAAAATTAAAATCGAAATTGCAATCACAACAGGAACTAATATTAACAATCGTTTGCATAAATATTTTAACATACACACCTCTGCAAAAACTCAATAACGCAATTTTTGGGGAGCACAAACTCCCCAAAAATTCTATATTTCTATTTTACTTTACGGTTTTTGAAATCTCGCAAATAATGTCTTGATACCCTGCATATGCAGTGGTATTAAGCCCATCAACATATTCATGAGCTATATCATAATAGTCATTTGAATACAGCGGGATTTGTGGCATAAGCTCATTCCAGCGGATTTGATAATCAAACCATGCCTCAAGATAGCCCTCTGTGTCCGATGGGTCTGTCTCACGCATTTTTATAATCAATTCATCAAGCTCAGGATCGCTGAGTTGCGATTTGTTTTGCCATGTACCGACAAAATCTGAATGCCATGTGTAATATCTATCAAAAACAGGTGTGAAGTCAACTGCCAAGTTAAATGACTCATAAATTCTATCCTCACCTAGCTCATATGCGTAGTAATAGTTGTCAAGCACAGCCGCCCAGTCACTCTTTGTCAATGTGAATTTAATTCCGGCAAGTGGTGCATTCGCCATGTATTGAATTTCAATAATATCAGTTAGAACATTGTCTGACATTCCAAGATGGTCAATCGTCATCACTTCGCCACTCGCATTGTGCCGTAAATATGTGCCATCAGCAGTCGCTTTGGTTCTGTCAAACGCAGTTGTGCCATCAGCTTCAAACTTCCACTCTGTCATGTCCAAATAGTCATTTGCTGTATCTACATTATATGAAATCGGCTTGAGCGCATCTTGCAAGTCTGCCGCCATATCTTGGTACATCCATTGTCCAATGCCATACTCGCCATCAACTGTGCTGCCATATCCTTTAAGCACATATTCAACCACTGCAGAGCGGTCAATCAGCGACGCCAACGCCCAACGCACATTTAGGTCCGCTGTCACGCCGGTGTCACAAAGCATCGCAAGGAAACCATATCCCGAGCGAGGATATGACTGATAGATAGCTGTTTCAGATGATTTCACAGCCTCAATCTTCTCAGCCTCTACAATACCTTTAACATAGTCAACTTCGCCATTGATTACCCATTGTGCATTTGTCTCTTGTGGAATTGCCTTTTGGATTATATACTTAAACTCAGGTTTATTTCCATTTGCATCGCCCTTGAAATACTCATTTAGTTCAAGTGTAACCGTCTTATTCTCATATGATACAAATTTGTATGGTCCGCAAGTTACCGTCGGAGCATATCTCTCAGACTCTGCAATACGCAGGCAATTTGATGCAAGGTCGCCCTCTGTAAACGAGAGGCTACTTCCCTCTTCTGTGCTCACGATTTCACATGCTGGCAGATAGGTATCAAAATGAAGTGGCCCAACTGAAGAGTTGATGATCTCCCAGAAATAAGGCAACTCTTCTGCGTCAACTGTCACCGAGAATACAAGCTCATCAATCAATTGAACACCCTTATACACTTTTGTAGTTCCTTCAAGATAGTCTGCGTTGCCCACAAGACCATCATATCCTGAGCTAGAAGCGCCTGTCGCTATCCACTCGGGTGAAGAATACCATAAAACATTTGCAACATAGTCTCTTGCTGTGATTTGGTCACCATTATTCCAGTACAAATCATCATGCAGAGTAAATGTATATGTCTTATTTCCAACATCATCTGTCACCATCTCAACATTCGCAACGATGGTTTCATTGAGATGATATTCGCCTTGGGTATCTTGTGCATATGTAGAATGGTATCCTGACACAAGCGTTCTTATCGCCAAGTCAAATGTATTATTACTAAATCCACTTAGGAAATCACCGATCATATCCGGAGTTCCCACCATAAATGTATCAAGAGGCACCACTGATGTCAGTTCCTCAACTTCTTCCGGCTCTGTTGTTCCACTGCCATCAATATCATTACTATCAGTTGCGTTGCCATCACCGCTTGCATCAACATCTCCTGAATCTGATGTTGAACATCCCACAAAAACAGACATCATTAGAATAATCGCCATAAAAATACAAAGTAATTTTTTCATTATTATTCCCTCTTTAGTTTTTTATAATTTGTAACATAATTGCAAAGTATCCCATGCTTAGACATTTTAACATATATTCACTAAAAAGTAAAGTAAAATTACACAAGTTTTAAGCTTTTCTTATTAATCTTTCGGTTTATCTATTTCTCTTAAAACCTTACATGGATTTCCTGCCGCGACAACATTGTCAGGTATGTCCCTAGTCACAACGCTATTGCTCCCAATCACGACATTACTTCCAATGGTAACCCCCTGCAAAACATGTACTCCACCGCCAAACCACACATCATTTCCAACTGTAATCGGATGTGCATATTCAAGTCCTTCGCTCCTCTGTTTAGCATCAATTGGATGTGTTGCGGTGTAAAACCCGCAATTAGGCCCAATGAACACATTATCTCCAAATTTTACTTTAGCCGCATCTAAAATAACACATCCGTGATTTGCATAAAAATTTTCTCCAATTTCAATGTTATAGCCATAGTCACACCAAAATGGGGATTGAATAGCCATAATGCTCTTATAGCTACCTAAAATCTTATCAAGAACAGCCGCTCTCTCGCTCTCTTGTGATGGCTTTATCATGTTGTATTCAAAGCACAAATCCTTGCAACTAGCAAGCTCACTTAGTAGTGTTTTGTCATAATTTGCATTGTGTATAAGTCCCTTATCTCTCTTTTCTTTTTCAGTCATGTTCCACCTCAACTACTTTTATGTATTGTATATATATGTTTTTACAACTTTTATAAAATTTACTCAAAAATTCTAACATAATATAGATACAATGTCAATTCGGTTCAAAAATTAAAAAATAAATTTCATTTTATTAACTTTTTTTGTAAATATTCTTGAAAATTTATAATTTTTATTATATAATTAACAAATAATTCGTTAATAATCCGTCACAACTTACAAAAGACGGATACTCTGAAGATACAAGGAGCATAACATGAACATTGACTTTCTAAGCGATATTGAGCGTCTATCGATTTCACTAGAAGAACTATTTAGTCGCTTTGGCTACAAAAAATATATGGTGAGCCGTTTTGAAAAGTACTCATTCTATACAGAAAACGAGAATTTCCTTGAGGATAGCAGGGTCATCACCTTCTCAGGAAGAAGCGGCACGCTGCTTGCACTAAAACCCGATATTACCATGAGCATTGCTAAGCATTGCATCAAAAATCCCGATGACCACCATAAGATATATTATAATGAGAGTGTTTTTCGCATTCCGAGAGGTCAAAGCGAATTTAGCGAGCTTCGCCAAATCGGAATTGAGAACATTGGCGACGGCGATGACTATCAGATAATCGAAATTATAAATTTGGCTATAAAGAGCCTTGCGAAAATCAGCAGTGATTTCGTTCTCTGCCTATCTAATATGGTGCTAATCCGTGAGGCATTTCGTGACCTTGGGCTCGAAGTTGCACAGATGAATAAAATCATTGAATATATGCGCCAAAAAAATGTACATGACTTACAAAAATATATTAAAGAGGAAAAAATCAACGATGGCGGAGTTTTTGTAAGGTTGATTACTCTTGACAGCGATTTAGTGGCAGGTCTTGCGCAACTTAAAGAGTTTTATAAAAATACCAGATTTGAAAGCGAAATTGAGCAGATGGATAGAATTTTTACCACCTTGCTAACAATTTGCGAACCTGCTAAATTGCGCCTTGATTATTCACATATTTCAAACACGCTCTACTATAACGGCATGGTGTTCACGGGCTATATCTTAGGGCTAGCAGCTCCTGTCTTAAACGGCGGTCGCTATGATAAGCTGGTTGCAAAAATGGGGCTTCCCAATAAAAGTGCGCTCGGTTTCGCCGTTTTGCTAAATGAAGTTGAAAAACTCTACACTTCAACAGAGCAAATCCCAAAAGAAGTTTTTTATGATGAAGCAGCTAGCATCATCGACACAATTCAAATGGCAAATAAACTCTATGATGAGGGCGCGACTTTTTCAGTTGTGCAGAAAAGAAATAAGCTGAAAGGTGACTTGTAATGTTGAATGTTGCGCTGCCAAAAGGCAGATTGGGAGATATGGCATATGAGCTGTTTGAGCAAGCTGGATATGGCATTGATGATTTTGATAAGAACAGTCGGAAACTCTTTTTTGAGTGCCCGAAGAAACAAATTAGATATTATTTGATAAAACCTAGCGACGTTGCCGTCTATGTTGAGAGAGGCGCCGCTGACATTGGCATTGTCGGCAAAGATATACTGATTGAGAGCAGCGCTGATATATATGAGTTGCTCGACCTTGGTATTGGCAAATGCCGCATGTGCGTATGCTCTGAGAATGGATATACGGACGATGGAAAAAGCACTCTAGTCGTTGCGACGAAATATCCAAATGTTGCACGCAATTTCTTTCTTGATGAAAATCGCGAGATAGATATTATAAAGCTTAACGGCTCAATTGAGCTCGCTCCGCTTATGGGCATGGCTAATGTCATCGTGGATATCGTTGAGACTGGGAAAACTCTCCGTGAAAATAATCTTAAAATCGACCGTGACATTGTGGATATAAGCGCAAGGCTTATCGCCTGCAAAAGCCGCTACCACTTCAAAAAAGACATAATTGACAATATAACAAGGAGCCTTAGCCATGATTAAGATAATTAATAACATCAGCGAAATTGCAAAACGCAGTGACAGCGCCTCAGTTGAGATTGAGAAAATCGTCTTTGACATCATTGCTGATGTAAAGACAAGGGGCGATGAGGCACTTTTTGAATATGCAAAGAAGTTTGACGGCGCAATACTTACTTCACTTGAAGTTACAAAAGACGACATGGAAGCGGCTTATAACCGTGTAGACGCCGATTTCATCGCTTTAGTCAAGCGAGCACATGCGAATATTGAGCGTTTTCACAAGCTTCAAAAAAGAGAGAGTTTTGAATTTGCGCAATCTGGTATTATACTTGGTCAAAAAATCACTGCAATTGAAAAAGTCGGAGTGTATATACCTGGCGGCAAAGCGTTCTATCCGTCCTCTGTCCTAATGAATGTAATTCCTGCAAAAATTGCAGGGGTGAAAAGCATCACCGCCGTGTCTCCCCCACAAGCAGACGGAACTGTTCTAGATGAAATTCTTGCTTGTGCGTATATTGCAGGCGTGGACAAGTTCTATAAAATTGGCGGTGCTGGCGCTGTTGCAGCCCTTGCATATGGTACAAAGAGCGTGTCTCCGGTATACAAAATCACAGGTCCCGGCAATGCGTTTGTTGCTACTGCCAAAAAAATGGTTTTTGGCGATGTCGATATCGATATGATAGCAGGGCCGTCCGAAATTTTAGTTATAGCGGACGATGCGGCTGACCCATTCATCGTCGCAGGCGATATGCTGTCGCAAGCAGAGCATGACACGATGGCTAGCGCAATTCTTGTCACGACATCGAATGAGTTAGCGCTTAAGGTACAAAAAGAGCTTGAAGAACAGATTGCAAGACTTCCAAAATCGGATATTTGCCGTGCGTCAATTGATGACAACTCTTATATAATTATTGCAAACAGCCTTGAGGAGTGCTTTGAAATTTCAAATGAAATTGCACCGGAGCATCTTGAAGTCATGTTAGACAATGCAAAAGATTACTTACCTAAAGTTCAAAACGCAGGTTCAATTTTTCTTGGATTCAACACCCCTGAGGCACTTGGCGACTACTATGCGGGAGTGAACCATGTGCTCCCGACAAATGGGACTGCAAAGTTCTCCTCCGCCCTTTCGGTTGATTCATTCATTAAAACATCAACATATGTGTCTTATAGCGAGGAAGAACTTAGAAAAGCAAAGTCAGATATTGAAAATTTTGCCATGCGAGAAGAGCTTGTTGCACATGCAAGAAGTGTTACAAATCGTTTTGAGAGGAGTAAATAAATGAGTGTGTTTTTGACAAAAGAAAAACAGAAGTTGAAAGCGTACACCCCAGGTGAGCAACCAAAAATAGGACAATTTATTAAACTTAACACAAATGAAAATCCATTTCCTCCACCAGTAAAAGCGACAGATTTTGTTTCACAAATTGCTAAAAATTGTCATTTTTATAATGATATGAATTGCACGAGATTAACTGAGGTATTTTCAAAATACTATGGCGTTGAAAAAGAGAATGTAATTTTTTCAAATGGCTCTGATGAAATTTTAGCATTTTGTTGTCAAGCTTATTGCGACAGCGAAAAAGGAATACGTTTTCCAAATATTTCATATGGATTTTATAACGTGTTCGCTAATTTATATGAGATAAAAAGCGTACAAATTCCCTTAGAATATGATTTCACAATAAAGATTTCTGACTACTTTAACAGTAGTGAAACAGTGCTTATCACTAACCCAAATGCCCCAACGGGAATTGCGCTTACTGCTGATGAGATTGAGCAAATTGTCGTTAATAACCCTGATAATATTGTCATCATAGATGAGGCTTATATTGATTTTGGTGGCGAAACTGTCGCACATTTGACCAAAAAACATAAAAATCTTATAGTAATAGGCACATTTTCTAAGTCACGAAGCATGGCAGGAGCAAGACTTGGGTACGCAATTGCGGATAAAGAGCTTATCAGCGACTTAAACAGGATTAAATTCTCATTTAACCCATATAGCGTTAATGCTATGACACAGGAGCTCGGCGCTATTTCAATTGAAGAAGATGATTACTTCAAAGACTCTATTTCAAAAATCATTTCTGTGAGGGAAGATTTTGTTGCAGAGCTTGATGAACTTTCGTTCATAACACTCCCCTCGAAAGCAAATTTTGTGTTCACAAAGCATCCTAAAATTTCAGGCGAGGAAATTTATAACAGGCTTAAAGATGATAAAATTCTAGTAAGACATTTTAAGGACGATTTAATCTCAGACTTTGTGAGAATTTCAATTGGCACAAAGAGCGAAATGGAGACTTTGATAAACAGCCTTAAAGGCATTGTATCAATAAAATAAGCATGAGGAGACATATATGAGAACTGCTGAAATTACACGAAAAACCACCGAAACAGACATTTCAATCAAATTGAATATTGACGGCGCAGGCGTCGGCATGATTGACACGGGCTGTGGTTTCTTTGACCATATGCTGACATTGTTTAAGTCACATTCACGCATGGATTTAGACATCAGCTGCAAAGGTGATGCCCATATTGATTATCACCACAGCGTTGAAGATGTCGGCATTGCCCTTGGTCAAGCGCTTTTAAACGCACTTGGCGATAAACGTGGCATTAAGCGCTATGGCAACTTTACGGTTCCCATGGATGAAACATTAGTGCAAATTTCGCTTGATTTTAGCGGTCGCTCTACGCTTTGCGAAAATATTGATATTAAAGCAGAAAAAGTTGGAGATTTTGATACTGAACTCTGCAAAGAGTTTTTATGTGCATTCACAAGATCAAGTGAGTTAACCCTCCATGTAATCCAACATAGGGGCGAGAATGCGCATCACATTATTGAGGCGGTTTTCAAAGCTCTTGCTAGAGCAATTAGGGAGGCTGTTTCGATTGACAGTGCATTTGCCAATGAAATTCCCTCCACGAAAGGGGTACTGTAATGATTGCAATTATCGACTATGGTGTCGGGAATCTCTTCTCACTCTCAGCCTCACTCTCTAAGCTCAATATTCCTCATGAGGTGACTAAAGATGAAGCGAAAATCAATGCTGCCAGTCATATAATCCTCCCAGGAGTTGGTGCTTTTGGCGATGCGTCTAACGCCCTTTTTTCAAGCGGCGTGTCCGATATTCTACGCAGATGCGCCAAAGAAAAACCCTTCCTCGGCATCTGTGTCGGCGCTCAACTCTTGTTCGATGCAGGTCATGAATTTGGTAAATTTGATGGCCTCGGACTAATCTCGGGTGATATCGTAAACATAAAAGACGAGATGACAGAGGATTTGAAAGTGCCGCATATGGGTTGGAACAGCCTTGAGATTCTCCAAGATGACCCAATATTAAAGTATCTTAAAAAGGATGACTATGTCTATTTTGTGCACTCATTTCATGCTAAAACAGATAGATCCAATATAACATCTATTTCAAAATATGGCACCGATATCACTGCAACTGTGCGAAAAGACAATATTTTTGGGACACAGTTCCACCCTGAGAAGTCCGGCGATGTCGGATTGTCAATCCTAAAAGCGTTTTATGAATATACAATGTGAGGTGTGAAATGAATATTTTCCCTGCTATTGACCTTAAGGACAATAAGGTTGTGCGGCTATCCCAAGGTGACTACGACAAAGTTAAAGTATATGGAGATGATCCAAAACAAGTTGCCCTGGACTTTTTAGATAATGGAGTTAAAAATTTGCATCTTGTTGATCTTGATGGTGCAAAAGAAGGGCTGCCATTAAACAGAGAGACCATTTCAAAAATTTTGACCGTGAAAGGCCTTTTCACACAGCTTGGCGGTGGAATCAGAGATGAAAACAGGATTTACGATTATCTTGAACTTGGTATTAACAGGGTTATTTTAGGTACAATTGCTTTGAAAAATCCGAAATTCATTGAAGATATGGTTAAAAAATACGGCAATGCAATTGCCGTAGGTGTTGATGCCAAGAATGAAAATGTAGCTGTTTCCGGTTGGTTGGAGAGTTCAACTGTGAACTCGTTCACATTCTGCGAAGAGATGAAAAACATCGGAGTTAGCACTATTATTTATACTGATATTTCTAAAGATGGAATGCTGTCCGGCTGTAATATGGAGGCTTATGAGAAGTTGTGCAAGTTTTCAGGACTCAATATAATTGCTTCAGGCGGCATTAGCTCCATTGATGAACTGATAAAGCTAAAGTCCATTGGCTGCCATGGTGCAATTGTCGGCAAGGCGCTGTATGAAGGTAAAATTTCACTCGGGGAGGCAATAAATATATGATAAGTAAACGAATTATCCCCTGCCTTGATATAAGAGATGGTCGCGTGGTTAAGGGCGTCAATTTCGAGGGTGTACGTGATGTGTCTGACCCTGTTGCACTCGCTGAATTTTACAATAAGAGTGGGGCTGACGAGCTTGTTTTCTACGATATTACGGCTAGCTTTGAGAAAAGAGCACTTTTTACCGAGGTGCTCAAAAAAGTTGCAAGTGAAATTTTCATCCCCCTAACCGTCGGTGGTGGTGTAAATGAAATTTCTGATTTTGATAGACTGCGCCACAGCGGAGCAGACAAGGTTTCTGTCAATTCAGGCGCTGTTAAAAATCCGCAGCTTATGACTGACGCCGCTAAAAAATATGGTGCCCA
The DNA here is from genome assembly GCA_964370145.1 of uncultured Oscillospiraceae bacterium. GTDB lineage: Bacteria > Bacillota > Clostridia > Oscillospirales > Feifaniaceae > CAYJIE01. Next base: position 4,676 of record CAYJIE010000036.1, on the reverse strand, counting down.
ATGTGTCGTTCTATCCATTGATGCTAAGCGTGTTGATGGTAAGTTTAAGGTTTGCAGGCTTGGAGGGCGTGAAGTGACGGATATTGATGCGATTGAGTGGGCTAGACAGGGTGAGCTTTTAGGCGCAGGTGAAATTGTTCTTAACAGCATTGACACCGATGGCGTTAAAAGCGGATTTGATCTCGATATGCTTGAGCAGGTTTGCTCTGTGGTGAACATTCCTGTAATTGCCAGCGGTGGAGCTGGATGTATCGATGATTTCTATGAGCTTTTTACAAAAGTTCCCAAAGTGGACGCAGGACTGGCAGCTTCAATATTCCACTTCAAAACTGTTGATATCGCTGATTTGAAGTCAAATTTAGCTAATCGTGGCATTGGAATGCGCATTGTCAATTCAAAATAAGGAGATAATATGAACTTAAAATATAATGAGGCTGGGCTAATACCTGCCATTGTGCAAGACTTTCACACAAATGAGGTGCTTATGCTCGCCTATATGAATGAAGAGAGCCTAAACATCACTATTAATGAGGGATATACCTGTTTTTATTCACGCTCACGACAAGAGCTTTGGCGCAAAGGTGCCACTAGCTCAAACCGCCAAAAGGTCATGACAATTGACACTGATTGTGATTGCGACACATTGCTTGTCAAAGTCCTCCCAGAAGGCCCAGCTTGCCACACTGGCGCACGTAGTTGCTTCTTCAATAATATTAACACTGTGTCAAAGCAGTTCACAATCGATATGCTTGCTGAGCTTATTGAAGGCTATAAGTCGACGATGCCGGAAAATTCCTACACGACATATCTACTTCAAAAAGGACTTGAGAAAATTCTTAAAAAAGTGGGTGAGGAATGCACGGAAGTCGTTATCGGTGCCATGAAAAATGATAAATCAGAAACTGTATATGAAATTGCCGACCTTGCTTATCATGTACTTGTTCTGATGGCTCAAATGGATATTTCTATTAATGACATTCGTGATGAGCTTGGCTCAAGACATGTAATTGACAAAAAAGTTAAACAGGAAAAAATGGTATAAAAGCATAAAAAAGCCCCTTTTAGGGGCTTTTTTGCTTTTGATTACTGATACTTAAGTTCACGTTTTTCATCCGTATGCCGAGCATATAAACAAACAGTAGCGCAAGCTATGCACTTTGCCTTGTAGCTAACTTTTCTGAAAGTATTTACTCTTCTACATAGAACACAAATTTATTTTTCCCTGCATTTTTCGCCTTATAAAGCGCTGTGTCCGCCTTATTATTAAGCGTTGCATAATCTTCTCCATCCTCAGGGATCATAACTATACCGGCGCTGACTCCGACTTTTTCTAAAGAAACATCTTTAACTTCAATTGCATTTACATTGTTCATAATACGCGTAATGACCATTTCAGCATTACTTTTGCTCTTCACATCATTTAGGAAAATTATGAACTCATCGCCGCCCATACGCCCAAGAATATCTCCGGCTCTCAGTGCCGCACGAATTGCGCTGACAAAGCTTTGCAAATATAAATCTCCGCTGTGATGACCATAGGTATCATTAATCGACTTAAAGTTATCTACATCAAGCATCACCAAAGCATGAATATTATCAGAGCTGACTCTGTTCAAAATCATATCATTTATTTTCTCAACCGTAGCATCTCTGCTATAAGCTCTTGTCAAACTATCAGTCTCGACACTTGTTTGCAGCGTATTTGTGAGGAAATAGCTTGATTCAAGCGCTTTTTCCAATGCCTTACGATTTGAATTTGAATGCATCAAATTGATTGCAAAGTACAATCCGAAAACCAAAGTAAATACTGCTGCAAAAATAAGTGAGCCATTTTCAACATCTTGAATCATTGATAAATTAACATCTGAAAGTACAATGCTGACAACGCACCAATCTGTATTAGGTACCGTCACCATAACAGCCGAGCGGTCTTGCCCATTGATAGTGTAATTGAGCAACACGGAATTGCCCGCCTCCATATCTGTTCTGATACTCTCAATTGTATGCCCATTATAAATATCAAGCGAGCCAATGAAGGTATACATATCGCCACCTTGGAACAGGTTGTCATTACTACCGCTTAAATATAGCGGTGTTCCATTGATTTCACACAAATGGTAGAACGCTTCCCCACCAAAGCTCTTTAGTGCTAGAATTTCCGAAAACACATCAAGATAAAACTTGCCATATACTTCACCGATTTTCTCTCCGCCATCATAAAGTGAAGTGCTAAACAGCAAAATTTCACGTCCACTATCGATTTCAACAATCGGCGAGTGAATTGTTACTTCATCACCACTTGAGCTGCCATATACTTTCGATATATCTATATCGAGTTTGTTTTCTTCAAAGTCAAAGGCAGTATTTGCATCCAGTGATACATATATCCCGTCGAATTTAGAGTGCTCTGCCAAAGCTTCCAGTTCATTTAAGGTATCTTCTCGACTTTCCTCATTTTCCAAGACATTACCTGCAGTCGACAAAAAGTTATTTGAATCATCAACAAGTAAATTAATCTTATCCGCAAGGCCTGTTGCAATTTCAACTAAAAATGTATCGCTGATTTGCTTGACTTCGCGCTGATTAAACGATATGAAAAGCGAGAGTGTTAAAATGATTAGCGCACCTGTGATAATACCGCCTGAGAAAAGCAAATTTACTCTTTTTTTCGACTCTTTTGGGTTTAATACCGATTGGTTAAACTCCTCGGTTACAAACTCTTCACTCTTCTCAATTTTCTCAAAATTCTCTTTGGATATTTTATTTAACTCCTCAATTGACATCGGCTTTGAAAATAAATATCCTTGCGAATATTGCACTCCGCTTTTGACAAGCTGCTTTTGCATTGACGCCGTTTCGACATATTCTGCAATCAGTTTTACCTTCATCCTCTTGCCCATATATGCAATTGAATCGAGAATTTGATCATAGTTTGAGTCTGTACCAAGTAGCTGTGTTAATGAGCCATTAATTTTCAAATAGTCAAATTCAAGATTTCCAAACTCGATAAAATTAGCATATCCCGAGCCAAAATCATCTGCGGCCACCTGCACTCCATATTGTCTTACCTTATGGGCAAAGCGCCTAATTTTATCAATTTTATCAAGTCTTTCCGTTTCGACAATCTCAAAAATAAAATGAGATGGATTTGTCATTTTTCCAAGACGCTTAAAAACAGCCTCTTGAAACTCATCTGACAAAATATCATTTACTGAGATATTAATCGATATCATCTCTTCACGGTCGGCAAACATGTCAAGCACCTTTGTCACCATGCACAAGCTTAAACCAAGATAAATATTATACTTTTTAGAAATATCCAAAAAGTCCCCTGGGAACATCATTTTGCCGTCCGGTCCATTTAGGCGCATTAATGCTTCATATGCGAAAAAGTAGTTCTTCTGATTGTCATAAATCCCTTGAAAATACGGAATTACTTCATTATTGTTAATTACATTTTTCAAATGAGCGACAAGTACAAATTCCTTTTGGAGCTCAAATGACGCCCCACGCTCATATAAAACCGGTGATTTTATATCTGCAAATTTAGTTTCATTTGCATATTCAAACAGCTTGTGAACCGCCACCGCCTCAAGCGTGTATATTATTTGACTATGATATCTAATATTCGAGTGGTCGACTTTTACACTATTGCAATGTTCAAAGATAAAATTAACCATCTCTACAAAACTGTCATCTGACATTTTTTCAGTAGCTGTTACAAAGAAACTTGAAATATTGTAGCTGTAAAAAGTGAATTCTTCGTTGCCATATCTATTTTTTAGATATTCCATTACCAACTTGGTATTCTTTGATGAAATTTCATCAAACTTATCATTTCCAAGATTTTTTATCATCTCAGCACTGTCTTTAATTGTGACAAGACAAATTCTGCCGATATTTTTTTCCTCTATTTGCAGAAAATCTGACATGGATTTCAAGCCACTGATTTTTCTATCTGTTAATTTATATTTAATTTGATCTTCTGTCTGAATAAGTTCACCAAAAACAGACGCTTCTATGTCGAAGTCTCCGCTTTGTTTGATTTTATTGATCTTATCAATTATCTCATTATTCAAGTCAATTACTGATTCAATTTCATCAAAATAACTTAAATCCAATTTAAGATATGACTCATTTTCAGCAAGTGTATAAAAAGATACTGCACAATTTAGGAACTGAGTTTGCCCATCCCTTTGCCCAATTTCTCCAAAGAGAAAAGCTCCGCAAATCCCAAGTTTACTGAGGGGATTAGCTTTCCAAACTGATAACAAGTTCGAAAAGTACTTTCTAAACATGCAAGTGTACATAAAAACACTCTCAGCCGGTGTATGCTTTAGCTCATTGCTGATTTCTTGCCATTGTTCAGCATTGTGAAGCGGACTTAAATACCCAATCCTAAATTTCATTCCAACTTCAAACTGAGAGTAATATGTCGTAAATCTATCATTCGCCTCATCGTACTTCAAAAATCTTCCGCTACTATTATAGCCTTCTAATACGAAAGGAAATCTCAGCAACATATCCGCTTCAATCGTGGTCTCATAATTATTGTTTTCAATGAAATCTTCAATTCCGATTTTCGACTTGAGCCATTGCTTAACAGGTATATTGTCAATTGTATCAATATACCCATCTGTCACTGCTGTTATTGTGCTAACATCGCTAATCGGCGG
>CAYJIE010000035.1:0-22910 GCA_964370145.1 uncultured Oscillospiraceae bacterium | reverse complement strand
TGAGCCAACAGCAGCAGCACTCGCATATGGCATTGACAAAGACAATGAGCAAAAAGTTATGGTCTATGACCTTGGCGGCGGTACATTTGACGTATCCATCCTAGAAATTGGCGACGGCGTTGTGGAAGTTCTTGCAACAAATGGTAATACACATCTTGGTGGCGACGATTTTGACGATAGAATCATCAAATATCTTGCGGACACATTTAAGACTGAGAGTGGAATTGATCTCTCAAAAGATAAAATGGCGATGCAAAGACTTAAAGAGGCGGCGGAGAAAGCAAAAATTGAGCTTTCAGGCGTTGCAACCAGCCAAATCAACCTACCGTTCATCACTGCTGATGCGAGCGGCCCAAAACATCTTGATATCAGCCTAAGTCGTGCAAAATTCAACGAAATCACAGCTGATCTTGTTGAAAAAACAATGGGGCCTGTACGCCAAGCGATGAAAGACGCAGGACTATCGGCATCTGATCTTGGAAAAGTGCTCCTAGTTGGTGGATCAACTCGTATTCCTGCGGTTCAAGATGCGGTAAAAAGCTTCACAGGAAAAGACCCATATAAAGGAATCAATCCTGATGAGTGCGTTGCGGCAGGTGCGGCAATTCAAGCGGGCGTTCTTTCCGGCGATGTAAAAGATTTGCTTCTACTGGATGTAACACCGCTATCACTTGGAATTGAGACTCTTGGCGGCGTATTCACAAAGCTTATAGAGCGCAACACAACAATTCCAACAAAGAAAAGCCAAGTATTCTCAACTGCGGCAGACAATCAAACAAGCGTAGAAGTACATGTTCTTCAAGGTGAGCGTGAGATGGCTAATGGAAATAAATCGCTTGGGCGTTTCCACCTCGATGGAATTCCTGCGGCAAGACGTGGCGTTCCGCAAATCGAAGTTACATTTGACATCGATGCAAATGGTATCGTAAATGTGTCGGCTAAGGATTTAGGGACAAATAAGGTACAAAATATCACGATTACTGCGTCAACAAATCTTTCTAAAGAGGATATTGACAAGGCGGTTAAAGAGGCAGAGCAATTTGCTGAGGAAGCTAAAAAGCAAAAAGAGCAAATCGAAATTAGAAATAATGGCGAGCAACTTGTATATCAAACAGAAAAAGCAATGGAAGAGCTTGGCGATAAAGTGAGTGCAGAAGAGAAAACTTCAATTGATGCAAAGGTTGAGGAACTCAAGAAAGCACTAGAGGGAAGCGACTTTGAGGATATCAAAGCGAAGAGCGAAGAGCTCACAAAAGAGTTCTACGCAGTGTCCGAGAAACTATATGCGGCGGCGCAACAAGAGGCGCAGTCCGAAGTTTCAGGCGAAGGTGCAGGAGAGGGCTTCACTCCTGATGGAAATGTAGTAGACGCCGATTACGAAGAAGTAAAATAGTCGATTTGTACTGATTATGGTGCATATGGGGCGGATATTACAGCCGCCCCTGTCGACTTAGAGTGGAGGTATTATGGCAGACAAACGCGACTACTACGACGTGCTGGGCGTCTCGAAGGGCGCATCAGACGATGAGATAAAAAAAGCATATCGCTCGCTTGCAAAGAAGCATCATCCTGATAAAAATCCGGGAAATAAGCAAGCGGAGGAGAAATTCAAAGAGGCACAAGAGGCATATGAAGTGCTGTCGGATTCGACGAAGAAGCAACGCTATGACGCATATGGGCACGCAGGGGTTGACCCATCATTTGGCGCTGGTGGTGCTGGCGGCTTTGGCGGCGGATTTGGTGATTTTTCTGACCTTGGCGACATTTTCTCTAACATATTCGGTGGCGGCGGCTTTGGCTTTGGCGGCCCGCAAAATCCTAATCGTCCGAGAAAGGGCGACGACGCACATGCGAACACAACTGTCGAGTTTAGTGATGCTGCTTTTGGAGTTAAGAAGGAAGTTGAAATTGTCCGCATTGAAAAATGCGAAGATTGCAACGGAAGCGGAGCACAAAAAGGGACAGAAGTTGAGACCTGCTCGCAGTGTAAAGGTAGCGGTCAGATGCGTGTTCAGCAGAGGACAGCTTTTGGCGTAATGAGCACAACGAGAATATGTGACCGTTGCGGCGGCACAGGCTCAATTATTAAAAATCCATGCAACACTTGCAAAGGCAAGGCGAAGGTGCGCAGAACAAGGAAGATTGACGTAAATGTTCCAGCAGGAATTGATGACGGTCAATCAATCCTATTGCGTGGAGAGGGCAATGCCGGAAGCAATGGAGGCCCATCGGGCGATTTGCTTGTTTCGGTGCGTGTTAGAGAACATGAATTCTTCGAGCGTGTCGGCAATGATATTTTATGTGAGACCAAAGTGGAATTTGCTGACGCCGTGTTTGGAACGGAAATCGAAGTGAACACACTCGAAGGCAAGGTTAAACTAAAAATACCTGCAGGAACGCAAAGTGGATCTGACTTTAGATTATCCGGGAAGGGAATTCCACATCTAAATTCAAGGGGCAAGGGTGACCAATATGTAAAAGTGGTAATCCCGACACCGAAAGGGCTGTCAGACTTGCAAAAGGAAAAATTGCGTGAGTTTGACCAGACGATGAGGGATGCACCGCCAAGACCACCAAAGGATTCAAAACCGAAAGGTTTTTTCGAAAAAATTAAAGATGTATTAGACTAATAGTAAACGGCGCCTTAATAAAAAGTCGCCTTAGGGCGCCAAAAACCCTGCCACCCTAATTAAAATCTGGGGAAGAAGGGGGGGGGCGACGGGGCGGAAACATCAGGTTTCCACCCGTTCATTTGAGTAAATGCACCACAAATAGTGCATTTACGGATTACCCTCGCAAGGATTCAGACTGCAAAAAAGCCCGTTGGGTCTTTTGTGACAGTCTGAGGCGACTTTATATAAAGTCGCCTATTTTTAAGAAAGGGCACCATTTTTGAGACAAATTTATTAATACAGCAAAAAAGAGGAGGGCAATATGGAAGTTGTAATTATCGGCGGCGTTGCAGGCGGGGTGTCGGTTGCGACAAGACTAAGGCGACTCATGGGAGACGCCAACATCACGGTATATGAAAAAGGCGGCTACATCTCATATGCAAATTGCGGTATGCCATATCATCTGAGCTCAGTTATACCAAGACGAGAGAGCCTGCTGTTGCAGACGCCGACCAATATGAAGAACACATTTAATGTGGACGTGAAAGTCGGTGCAGAAGTGGTAAAAATTGACCCACAAAAGAAAGTCGTCCATGTGAGAGAAGGAGAAAACACCTTTGAAAAGGCATATGATAAACTGATTATCTCCACAGGAGCAAAGGGTCGTGACACAGGAATTGTTGGAATCGAGGACTTCCCAAATGTGGCGTTTTTGCGCGACATGGGAGATCTCGACAAAATTAAAGGCTTCATGAGCGCAGCCACAAGAAAAAAAGCACTTATAATCGGCAGTGGTTTTATTGGGCTCGAAGTGCTTGAAAATCTCCATGAAGCGGACTTTGATGTGACTTTAGTAGAGTTTGCTCCAAAGGTATTACCAGTGCTTGACCCAGCTTTCTCCACATATATTGAGAAGTATATCAAAGAAAAGGGGATCACGGTTGTCACAGGCGCGAAAGTGGACAGCTTTGATAAGGCGAGTGGCGAGTTCAAATTCTCAAATGGCAACAGCGGTAGCTATGACTTTGTCGTGGCGGCGGCTGGCAATGTGCCGAACAGTGGTTTAGCGAAAGACTGTGGAATTGAGTTAAACGAGCGTGGATATATCAAAGTTGACAGGGAGACAATGCTGACAAGCATCCCCGATATATATGCGTCAGGCGACGTGTCTGAGATTTACAATGCAATCACCGGAAAGAGTATGCCGCTAGCCCTCGCATGGCATGCAAAACGACAATCAAGAATTATCGCTGACCATATCGCAAGAGAAAATGGAATTGACATCAAAGAGCAGGAGTTCGGTGGATTTGTCGGAACGGGGATTACAAAGATATTCGACCTAGTTGTGGCGAAAACGGGACTAACATTGCAAGATGCAGAGCGAGAAGGCATTGATGCTGTGGCAATCGTCGAGCACGGAATGACCAATGCCGGCTACTATCCCGGCGCAACTCGCATTTCAATCAAACTCGTATATGAGAAGGATAGTGGTGCAATTCTCGGTGCTTGTATCATGGGCAAAACGGGCGTGGACAAGAGAATCGATGCAGTCGCTTTGGCGATTAAGAACAACATGACGGTATATGATCTTGCCGATATGGAATTTGCATATGCGCCGCCGTTCAACGGGCCGAAAGACCCACTTAATATGATTGGCTACATCGCCAGCAATATTGCCGATGGCACTTCTGTCATGACGACAGTAGATGACATTGAGATGTGGCGCGCGAAAGGGGCTGTGCTCCTAGATGTGAGAAATGACCCCGAAATTGCTGCGAGCGCAATTGAGGGGATTACGCATATACCACTTCCTGAGCTATATGCAAGGCATGGCGAAATCCCGAAAGATAAGCCGATTATCGTGATATGCGCCATTGGACAAAGAGCACACACTGGGCAATGCGTACTGCGTGGACTTGGATTTGGTGAGACATATAATCTCAATGGAGGCATGACTTCCTACGATATGTTCATTCGCTAGGACAGCTTGCACTCTGCAAACTCAAAAAAATCATAGCAAAAAAGACGCTATTTGTGCAAATAGCGTCTTTTTTATACTGAATTATACAGAGTGTAGAAATTTACTTTGGACAACTATCGCATGAGCAATCGTCATGGTCATGAGCATCGTCCATTTCGTCCACAGAACCATATCCAACGATTGGTTTAGGATCGATACCAAGCTTTTTATAGTAGTCTATTAGTGCTGCTTTTACAGCTTGCTCTGCAAGAAGTGAGCAGTGCATTTTAATCGGTGGCAGACCATCAAGCGCCTGTGCCACTGCTGCATTTGTGAGCTTAAGTGCCTCATCAATGCTCTTCCCTTTGACAAGCTCAGTAGCCATTGATGAAGTTGCCACTGCTGCGCCGCAACCAAAAGTCTTAAACTTTACATCTTTAATGATATTATTTTCAATATCAAGATAAACTCTCATTATATCTCCGCAAGTCGCATTGCCGACTTCGCCGATACCACTTGCATTTTCGATTTCGCCGACATTTCTAGGATTGGCGAAATGATCCATTACTTTAGCGCTATACATATTGTACTCCTTTTTTGTCCTTTATTTCACCAGCGGGCTCATAGCACGCAATTTTTCAACGATTGGCGGTAGTTTCTCTAAAATATAATCAACATCTTCCTCTGTGGAAAATTCCGCAAAGGAGAAGCGCAGACTGCCATGCGCTGTTTCGTGGTCAAGTCCGATGGACATGAGCACGTGAGAGGGGTCGAGTGCACCTGTTGTGCAAGCGGAGCCCGAAGAGGCGCAAATACCGTGATAGTCGAGCATCATCAAAAGGCTCTCGCCTTCGATAAACTTCATCGACATATTTACATTGCCGGGAAGGCGCTTCGTAGGATGCCCGTTTAGCTTAACATCACTAATCCTCTCCGTGATACCTGCAATTAGCTTGTCACGAAGCTTCGTCACCCTCGCCGATTCTGCGTCAAGATTCCCCACGGCAGTTTCAATTGCTTTGCCCAAACCAACGATTTGAGCGATATTTTCAGTGCCTGGGCGTTTCTTGCGTTCTTGGCCACCGCCATGCATCAAATTGCTTATTCTCGTGCCACGACGTATATAAAGCGCACCGATGCCCTTAGGGCCATGGAACTTATGCGCCGAAAGTGAAAGCAAATCAATATTTTGCTCAATTACGTCAACTTTGACATGCCCAATTGCCTGCACGGCATCTGTGTGGAAAGTGACACCTGCGTCACGGCAAATCTTGCCGATAGCCGGAATATCTTGTACAGTGCCGATCTCATTATTGGCAAACATGATTGTTACAAGCACGGTGTCGGGGCGAATTGCCTGCTTAAGTTCCTCTAAATCTATCAGACCGTCACTGTCAAGCTTCAAATATGTTACTTCGTAGCCTTTTTTTTCTAATTCCTGAAGTGGGTGCAGTACAGCGTGATGCTCGAAAGGCGTTGAAATCAGATGCTTGCCCTTGCTGCTTTGCGCCTCAATTGTACCGAAAATAGCCCAGTTATCCGATTCTGTTCCGCAAGATGTAAAAAATATCTCTGCTGGCTGTGCACCAATTGCCTGCGCAACTTGAACCCTCGCCTTATCTAAAGCGCTCTTTGATGTGTTCCCAAAAGAATATATCGTCGAGGCATTGCCATACATCTCCGTGTAAAATGGGCGCATCGCCTCAAAAACTTCATCAGAAACCCTCGTTGTCGCAGCATTATCAGCGTAAACAATTTTTTTATTTTCCATGGTAATCTCCAATCTGCCACATATTTTATTGGAACACTTCGCCGTGGCAATTGCAAAGTGGTTTGCGCGCATTAAGTAGAAACTGTCTCTTCGTAAAACTCATCAGTTTCCGTCGGTGTCTTGCTCGCATTGACAGCAAGTATATCGCACCGATTATTATACTCATTGTCAGCATGTCCTTTAACCCAGACAAGCTGAACCTTGTGTAACTCCAGCATATTTAAGAGTTTTTCCCATAAATCTTTATTTAATGCCTCTTTGCCATCACTTTTCCGCCAATTTTTCGACTTCCAACCTCTGGCCCAGCCTTTTTCAATACCGTCCACGACATATTTGCTATCGCTGAAAAGCGTGACTTCGCACGGCTCTTTGAGCGCCCTAAGGCCCTCGATCGCACCGAGTAATTCCATACGATTATTAGTGGTGAGGTGATAGCCAAGTGAGAGCTCCTTTTCATGTTCGCCAAAACGCAAAATTGCGCCATATCCACCAGCTCCAGGGTTGCCACTGCACGCTCCATCAGTATATAAATCAATCTTTTTCAACATTTTCTCCAATCGCTAAAACAGCAATTTTTCGGGTAATTCTTCATCACTTCGCATGGACAGGTCGGCATGTTCGACAAAAAAACTCTGCGGTTTTTGCGCATCTAACCGAAGAATTACTCGCTCTTTTGGCAGATTATCGCGTTCCATAATTCGCATGATTTGCTCCTCGCGAGTTGCAACAACAGCCACCCTCACATCACAGTATATGCCGCTTTCATGTAATCCGACAGCATCCACGACCACTGCCTTAGCGCCAGCTTGCTTCGCTTGGGCAATTTTATCATTCAAATAATCCACAACATATTTCTGTGTAAGGGCATTTAACTTTGCAAGCTCGCCCTTATCTGAAAAAACCTTAGCCCCAAGCTTTGCTCTGTCAACGTCACCACTATCAAGAAGCACATCGGACCCAAATGTCTTGGCGATCGCCATAGTGTAAGCTGTGTTTGCCTTTTGTAATATATGCACATATTTATCGGCGTCAAGATGAACTGCGCCTAAAGCCTCAAGCTTTTTTGCAACTGTGCTCTTCCCAACGCCCGAAGCGCCAGTAATGCCGATGATTTTCATATCTCTCTCCGTTTAAGCAACAAATTGAAACCGTATAAATATTGCTCCATATTATATTATAAGTTTATTATATGAATAAATCAAGAAAAATTTATGGATTTAACCAATTAATTTTAAATTTTTATGACATATTGCATAATATTCTTGACATATGACTATATTTGTGATATGATGTCAGTACGATATCGCGGAGTGGAGCAGCTCGGTAGCTCGTCGGGCTCATAACCCGAAGGTCGTTGGTTCAAATCCAGCCTCCGCAACCATAAGAAAATCTCACTTGATTGTTAAAATCGAGTGAGATTTTTTGTGTCGTTATGATTAATAGCATGAATTGGTATGATGATTGAGACGAGCGGAGGGGTTTAAGAATCCGAGATTCATACCAACATTTTCGTGGAGCTTCATGCAAGCATACATGTAACTTGCGTGTAAACCCTATACAAGTTGCGTGAAATTCGTGTGTAACTCAACTAAATCACACCACCCTTCGACCACTCCGTGACGGTTTCTACCCCTCAACTATTGTTTTATCTAACCCAACGCTATCAAGAAACAATCCATTATCAATGCATACCTGAGTCTGAAGGTCCTTCGCTAATACATCCATTAGCTGCGAATTTTAACAGTATCAAATTGGTGATATCCATCAGAATTCATTACAAATCCCTCAACATTTTTGTTTATAGCCACAACATCTGTTGGATGTACTAAATACAGCTGTGTGCAATCTTCATACATAATATCTAATAGTTCACTATAGTAGTCTTTACGGGTTTCAAGATCCGATGTTGAACGCCCAAGCTCAATTAATCTGTCAGCCTCCGGATTAGCGTAGAACATCCGATTGCCGGCCCTTGAAGGTGACGATGAGTGATATACGGGGAAATATGTATAGTCAGCATCACCGGTAGATGTAATCCATGCTGAATACCCAAGATCATGCAAACCATCATTTAAACTTTGCAAGTATGTTCCTTGCTCGAAACTGTTAATTTCTACATCAATATTTAGATTTGTCTTTAACATTTGTTGAACAACTTGGCTAACTTCAACGCGGTCTTGACTATCATTGACATACAACTCAAGGGTCGTTCCATTCGGATATTCTGACATCGCTAAGTATTCCTTTGCTTTCTCGACATCGTATTCATATGTTGGTGCATCTTCAACATAACCTGTTACACTTGGTGAAATCATTGAATTTGGAACTGTTCCATAGCCGTAAAGGATGCTATCAATAATAGCTTGCCTGTCAACAGCATGTGAAATGGCTTTACGCAAGTTTATGTCTTGTGTGGGACCTTCACTAAAGTTGAAGAACAAACTCATACATGACAGCGCCGGTTTTGTAAGCGCTTCAAGATTTGGATCATCTTCAATTTTAGATACATTGTTTGGCGTTATTGTGTATGCAATATCAATTTCGCCTGTTTCCATGGCTATTACACGTTGTGCCGCCTCGGGAATAACCTTCATTGTTAAATATTGTGTCGGTGCTTCTCCTAGAAAATACTCATCAAATGACTCAAGTTTAATTTGGTCACCCGCCTTACGTTCCACAAACTTGTAAGGCCCTGTTCCCATTGGATTGTTAGCAAGGTATTCATCGCCATTTGCTTCAACATAATTCTTTGACACAATTCCCGTGAACGGAATTGCCAGATTATTTAAAATCGGAGCATATGGCTCTAGCGTTGTTATTAGGATTTTATTCTCGCTTGTGATCTCAACTTTCTCGATGAAATTTACAACATAAGATACAAATGAAGAATTAATTGCTCGTTCAAGTGAATATTTAACATCTTCAGTGGTAAGCATTGAGCCATCATGGAATTTTACATCATCACGAATTGTAAATTCCCATTCAGTTTCACTAAGTTGTTCATAGCTCTCAGCAATATGTGGCTGTGGGCCGCTCTCACCTGTTACACGCATAAGCGTACTATAGATGTTTGTGGTTACCGTCACAGCTACCGTTTCTTTTCCAATGTGCGGATCAAGAGATGTAACATCTCCCATTTGTGCCCAAGTAATTGTGTCCTTGTACTCAGGTGCATTCGAATCTGCTGATCCTGTCCCATGATCTGTTCCACCTGTGTCTGTTGATCCTGTGGAGCATGCCGTTAGCATCATTGAAAGTGCCAGTGTTAGTAATAATGATTTTTTCATTTGACTTCTCCTTTGTTTTTTTATAAAACGCCATTGCATTTTATGCATTTTTAATTTCACTTGCCCTCATGCAAGCAACGAAATGATTTGGTTCCAACTCTTTGAGTGTCTGCTCAGTTGTTACACATTCCAAAGTTGCGTATATGCATCTTTTGGCAAAGCGACATCCCGGCGCCGGATTAATAGGGGATGTTATTTCCCCCTCGAGAACAATTCGATTCATTTTTATATCAGGATCCGGAATAGGGATTGCAGATAACAACGCCTGTGTATATGGGTGTAACGGATTTATAAAAATATCCTTTGAAGGGCACTTTTCAACCATTTGTCCAAGATACATTACCGATATATCATCGGATAAATGCTTAATGACGCTTAGGTCATGTGTTATGAACATATATGTAAGACCAAGTTGCGCTTGGAGATCTTGCATTAAGTTCAGAACTTGCGCCTGAATTGACACATCAAGTGCGGACACAGGCTCATCACAAACAATGAATTTTGGATTAAGCGCTAAAGCACGCCCAATACCAATCCTTTGTCTCCGACCACCATCAAGCTCATGTGGATATGAATTTAACAATCTACTTGCAAGTCCCACTGTATCCATAAGCTCTCTTGCTTTTTTTTCAAGTCCCTCTTTATCTGACGCTGCGAACTTGTTTCTTATCAAAAGCGGCTCGCACAATGCTTCATTTACAGTCATACGGGGGTTGAGCGAAGCAAATGGGTCTTGAAAGATAATTTGCATTTCTTCGCGCAAGTCATTTAGCTGATCTCGATTACATGCTGTAACATCAATTCCATCGAATATTACTTTGCCCGATGTTGGTTCATGTAATCTTAATATCGCACGTCCAAGTGTGGATTTTCCACAGCCAGACTCCCCGACCACACCCAATGTTTGTCCTTCGAAAAGGTCAAAACTGACATCATCAACAGCGTGAAGTTTTCCATATGAAGTGGTGAAATACTTTTTTAGATTTTGAACTGATAGCAGTGGCGTCTTATTGCTCATATTTCACCTCTTCCCAACGAAAACATCTCACACTGTGTGTGTCGCTAATTTTTTTTGTTTCCGGTCTCTCATTTTCGCATTTTGCAGTTGCATATTGACAACGTTCGAAAAAACTGCATCCCTCCGCAAGCTCTGTTGGGTCAGGCATCAAACCTTTAATCGGCTTTAGTCTTGTAACATTTTCATTTAATTTTGGAATCGAATCAAACAAGCCTACCGAATATGGGTGACAACGCCTTTTGAAAATATCATTTGTGCTACCATATTCCACAATTTCACCAGCGTAGATAATTGCTACATTATCACAATTTTGAGCAACTACACCTAAATCGTGAGTGATTAGCAGCATCGCCATATTCAGCTCTTTTCTCAACTTGCTAATAATTTCCAATACCTGCGCTTGAATTGTTACATCAAGTGCCGTTGTCGGCTCATCTGCTATTAACAATGATGGGCGGCAAGCTAATGCAATTGCGATAACAACTCTTTGTTTCATTCCACCTGAGAACTGATGCGGATACTCTCCCGCGCGCTCAACTGGAATCCCAACGACTTCAAGCATTGCACATGCTTTGCTATATGCCTCTTTTAACCCAAGTTTTTCGTGGCACTCAATAACCTCGGCAATTTGTTCTCCAACCGTCATTACTGGATTTAGCGATGTCATCGGATCTTGGAAAACCATAGAAATTTGATTGCCCCTTATTTCGCGCATTTGTGCTTCTGACGCCACAATTAAATCCTTATCTTTGTATACAATCGAGCCACTTGTTATAACACCCGGCGGAGATGGGACAAGTTTCATTATTGCCGATGCAAGTGTGGTTTTTCCGGCACCGGTTTCACCAACCAGTCCAAGTGTTTCACGTTCGTTCATTGAAAAACTTATATTATTAAGCGCATACACAGTTTCTTCGTCTGTTTCATATTTCACAGACAAGCTATTAACAGACAGGAAATTACTCATATAATACACCTCCGTGTGTTACCTTTTTATTTCTTTAGTCGTGGGTCCAAAGCATCTCTAAGCCCATCTCCAATAATATTAAGACATAGAATGTTAATCATAATAGCCGCCCCCGGCATTACAGTGATATGCCACGCATCTCTTATATATGTTCTTGCATTTGCAAGCATAGCCCCCCATTCAGGTGCAGGTGCTTGAACTCCAAGACCAATAAATGATAAACTTGCAATTGATAAAATAGCTCCAGCAACCCCCATCGTTCCTTGCACAATAATCGGTGCAAGTGCATTTGGAATTATATATTTTGCAATAATTCGACTATCTTTTGCCCCCATAGACCTTGCCGCTTCTATGTACTCTTGTCCTTTTATTGTTAAGACAGATGCCCTTACAATTCGAGCAAACTGAGGCACATTAGAAAGAGTAATCGCTATCACGACATTGGGTAAACTTGCACCGAGCGCTGCAACAACAGCTGTAGCCAGCAAAATTGATGGAATTGCCAATAATATATCCATTATACGCATAATAATATTGTCAAGCGGTTTATAGTATCCGGCGATTGAACCGATAAAAGTACCGATTACTATTGATGTTGCGATGGCTATCATACCCATGAACAGAGAATATCTAATTCCCCAAATTATTCTAAGAAAAATATCTCTACCAAACTCGTCAAGTCCAAGGATATGCTCGCTCGACGGCGGTTTTAATCGATTAATTAAGTCTTGTTCTATAACATTCTTATTGTAAAACTCGTTATCAGTCGCCAAATCAATCGCTATTGTAGCAAAACCGGTTAATATTATGCAAATAAGCACAATAAGTGCAGATACCGCTAGTTTGCTCTTCTTAAATCGACGCCAAGCTTCCTGCCAAGGGGAACGCGCTTTTATTTCTGCTGTCTTACCGGCCATATCTACCTCCCACTACTTTCTGTTTTATGGTACATGGATTTAATCCGAGGATCAACATAGGCATACAAAATATCGACACAAAGATTAATAATAGAAAATGTTACCGACATCAAAATAACTGCACCGAGAATTTGCGGTGTATCCTTTGTTTTAATTGCCTCGAGTATATATCTGCCAAGCCCCGGCCATGAAAACACGGATTCTGTTAACATTGAACCGCCGAGCAACTGACCAAATTGCAACCCCGTGACAGTGATAATCGGAATAAGTGCGTTTTTAAGCATATGATTTGTTGTGACTTGAGATTCTCTAATCCCCTTTGCTCGTGCGGTTTTGATATAATCTTGCCTTATTGTTTCAAGCATACTCGAGCGTGTCATTCTCATAATTGTAGCCATAAGCCCAGTTCCAAGTGTTATCGAAGGTAAAATCAAACTTTGTAACAACTCAGGAAATGTTTCTCCCATACCCTGCGAGGGCACCCATTCCAAATTCAATGCAAACAAAATAACAAGCAACAATCCCAGCCAAAAGTTTGGCATAGACACAGAAATTAATGCTCCGACCGTCGTGACACTGTCAATAAGCGTATATTGCTTCTTTGCTGAAAATATCCCAAGCGGTATGCCAAACGCAACCGAAATTAAAATGGAACAAAATGCTAAAATAATTGTATTTGGGAAACGCTCAAAAATTTCGTCCGCTACACTTAATCCAGATTTATAAGAGTTTCCGAAGTCCCCACGCAAAACCCCAGCCATATAATTTACATATCGCACGAGCAATGGGTCATTCAAACCAAGATCCTCTTCCATTTGCGCAATGGATTCCTCAGTAGCACCATCTCCCAATATTACAAGAGCGGGACTACTTGAAGACAATGACAAAATCACAAAGACTAAAAATGTAACACCAATTAAAACAGGTATCAGCATTAGCAGTCGTTTTATTATAAATTTGTGCATATCCTATCTCCTTTTGTTGTCTATTCAAACGTTCCTCTTACAAGCATCTCCCCATTCAACATCATCGGACGTCCATTTGCAAAGACACCCTCAATTTGCAAGTCTTCATTTAACAGCACTAGATCAGCATCACTGAAAACTTTTATTGTTCCTTTTCTTGGATATAAATTCTGTGCTCTTGCAACATTAATGGTGACATAAGTAAGTGCATTTTCCAACGGAACACCATATTCTTTTACCAATGTGCGAATTGTGTCAAACAATGTACGCATATCCGCTACACCAATGCCGATTATTTCTTTCCGCTCGTTCCACTTAGGAAAACTTCCATTTGAATCTGAGCTCAGAGTTATATATTCAGGCACCGAATTTTCAACTATCTCTAAAAAATCTTCAAACATTCCGACTTTTGCTGTTATATCTGCATATCCACCCATATGAGTAAATGCCGACGCCTGCTTAACAGCTCGTCCCAAATGTGTGGGTCTGAAATTCCACGCAGGGATATCGTTTGATTTAATCAAATCCATTAAAAATTCCATGCCTCCCGCCGTCGCACCCATATGAATATGTAGCACACCTGCTTTACCCCCAACAAGTCCGGCCATTCTTATATCCGATGCCAATCGAATAATTTCCTCTGCTGTTGGATGAGAACCACGATGATCAGCCATTGCAATTTTCCCACCGACAATCTCATCAATAAATATGATATCTTTCGCTACATCTCCTGTTAGCGTACAACTTGGATATCTATACGCGCCTGTATAGCAATATGCAGATATTCCCTCATTTTTTAAGCCTCTGGTCTTTGCAACCAGATTTTCAATATCTCTTGTAAAACTATCCGTTCCCAATAGCCCAAAAACTGTGGTTACACCAGATTCAATAATTCTCGAAAGTGTGATTTCAGGTGTTCGAGTGTGAAGCCCGCCTTCACCTCCACCACCAGTGACATGGACATGTTGGTCGATAATCCCCGGGATGAGAATTTTATCATTCGCGTCAATAACTTCAATTCCATCGATATTAGGTCTAAGATTTCCTCCGATCTGTACCACTTTCCCACCTATTACAAGCACATCTACTCTTCCAAGCGGCTCAGGGGCGTAGACCAATGCATTTTTTATTAAAAACATTCTATACTCCTTAATTAAATTTTCACATTCATGTCAATCGGTTGCGAGCTATCTTTAGAGAGTAAGTCATTTTTATAAGCACTCTCTTGCAGAAATGATGTCGCATTGTATATTTCCCTGACATTTTGGCTTAACTTGTCCTTTTCATACAGAAGAAGCGCAGATGCGATTACATTAGCAACTGAAATTGCCGATGTTACAAAGTTGCTAAGAACAATCATCTCATTTGAGCAAAGCAATGTTGCCTGTGCATTTAATGCTGCGGGCGATGTCACGGAGTCTGTTATTGATACGTATTTCATATTATTACTATTTAAATATTCAATCAACGCAATTGCATTGCTGGCATATTTTGGGAACAGAACAACAACATATAAATCACCATCTTGACTTGTCACTATGTTATGTGCCATACTTCTTCGACTATTGATGTTGAGTTCGATTGCATAAACTCCCATTTGTTGTAGTCTTAATGCCAACATGCGAGTAATCACAGAGGACACCTCATGTCCTGCAAGGAAAATGCGTTTCGCATGAGCTAATTCATATACAAATTGATACAAACTGTCCTTGTTAATATGTTCATACGTCATCTTCAAGCATTCTCGCTCCGAATTTATAATCTCTTGCAATGATTTATCATCAAAATTTAGTTTTGAAGCCGAATGTGTGATTAGGTCGCCAGGATTTGCAAAACGTCTCAAGTAAATTGCAAATTCCTGCTTAAATTTTACAAAATTCTCAAGTCCTATATTCTTACAGAAATTCATTACTGTTATTTCGGATACTCCAATCTCTTCCGAGAACTGTCTAAGTGTCATAAAACACACATTATCAGCATTTTTAATGGAGTAATCTGCAATCCTTTTTTGTGTTTTGCTAAGTTTGTCATAATTCAATTTAAGCTGCGACAAAATATTCATCGTTGCACTCTCCATTTATTTGTATTACATATCTTCCATAACCGGACTTTCATCAATGAATTCGCACGGAATTCCAAGTTTTTCAAAAAAACCCTGCATAGCCATCGGCGCAAACTTTTCAGTTGAAAGATGCGTTCCCCCAATTATACTAACACCATATTTTTTTGCCTGTTCATGGTTTTCTTTCATCCATGGTGCATTTTTAGTTGTTACTCCAGTTATAAAAACACAAATGCCCTTATCACGCATTTCTTTGTATATCGAATTGCTTTTAGCACCACCTGCCATTATTGCAATTCTACCATTTTTAACTCTTCCCTCACTGTAATCATAGTATTTCACATGGTGACCAAGCGTCTTCTCTAAAGCAGTTGAAAGTTCCACGAGATCTAAAAAATTCGAATTACAATAAACTCCCATGTTCACATTATTTTGAAAATAAAACTCCTCATATGGCTCGACACCAATAGCTTTTGCCAGCATATTCCCCGGAGAATACTCTCCGTTTTTATCAAGAGGAATATGGTAAGTAAAAAGATTTATCCCTCGTTCCCTCATAAATTGTATATTGCCTTCGGATAATGCAGGTGGCATATCCGAGGGATGACGCCTTTGTCCAACGGGATGATGCGTAAACAACATGCTATTATGAGCATTGATGCCACGTAAATAATCAAATACTTGAGCACTTGCAAATGTAGCTGTATAAACTTTGTCAATTGAATCACTATTGTGATGCTGAACTCCGATTTTGGGAAAAACCTCAGTGCAAAGTTCCGGCTTAAAATACTCCTCGAGTTTTATGTATATATCCGATGCTGAAAATTCGCCCATATACCCCCCACTTAAAGCTTTACTACTTCTAACTCATCTATTAGCGCCTTTATATAATCCGCCATCGTATTTAGCATCGCTTCACCCTGTTCTACTGATGCATTTTTAGGATGATTAGCGCCACTCCATCCATTTCCAACAGCATGATGCGTACCTCTTGGCATGATAATATTCGCCCCATTGAAATTAGCAACTCTAAAGCGTTTTGTCACAATATTGTCACTAAATGACTTTATTTCCTGATCTGCAAATTCGCTTTTATCAACTAAATTTTCATCAATAGCCATAATTGCCGATGTTTCAACAAAATCTCCATGTCCACTTATCCAGTCACTGTTCAACTGCCCAACAAGATCCCACCAATTCAACACGAACACAGCAGCACCATTATCAAACAATTTAGCCGATGCCTTTTCTATTGATGACATATTGCCACCATGACCATTTAAGATAATGAATTTTTTCACGCCCCATTTTAACATGTTTGCAAAAATATTATCGATTACGCTGTATAGCGCATCAGCCCCAATGGACACACTCCCCGGAAAACCCGTATGGAAATCCGCGTTACCATAGGGAATTGTCGGCAAAATCATAATTTCGTCTTTTTGCTCTACCAACTCGAGAATACGATTTGGCACTAATGTGTCTGTACCAAGCGCTGCATGACGACCATGGTTTTCAATACTTCCAATTGCCAACATCACGATATCTCTCTTTTTGAAATATCTCTCTGCTTGGACAGTTGTCATTCGTTCTAATCTCATATGCTCCTCCAAAAATTATAGTAAATACAATAAAATATTAAATTTATTATAGCATGTACTCTAAATTATTGCAATAGTAATTAGCAAAAATCATCGAAATGCACAAAAAAACGTAATAAATTATACACTATGACGAATTTTATGTCGAATTTAATGATAAATTTTGAAGGGACCGATGATCAGAATACTCTCTAATCGCCAGCCCCTATATATAATTTCTTTTTTATTCAAAGCCTACTGAACAACCCAAAAACACGCTTGTTTTGTTACTTTGAGGTGTTTTTTGGTGTTCAGAAGTGCAAGGTTTTTAACCCATTGCCACAAAAACCTTGCACTTTGAATTTGGGCGTGTGCCCCAAATTCAAATAGGCTGTCATTCAATGCGCCTGAAAACCTCAAAACACGCTTGTTTTGAGGTCAAATCGTCACAAAAAATGACGATTTGTAACTGTGTGTCGCAACACGCAGTTATTCAGTAAGCATTATTTAGTAGAATAACCAGCATATTCTACAACTACTTTCGCCAAAATTTTTGTTGGGTCAATCCCTATTACAGATATGTTATAGTGCTCAAAAGCTATTGGAAGTTCAGTGCAACCAAGTACAAATGCCTCAACTCCTTGCCCAATATATTTATTTAACATCATTGTGAAGCTATCAATAGGAAAGTCCCAATTTGAAGCTTTAACGCAATCATAAATTAAACTCATTACAATTTTTTGGTCTTCGCATTGGATGTTTTGCATATTAATGTTGTGTTGTTTTGCAAATTTTTCATATAGACCAGTTTTTATGGTGCCGTCAGTAGCTAATAGTGCAACTTTTTTATACGGGCTACTTTTTATATAAAGCATAGTCTGTTCTATCATATGTACAATTGGAACAGTTACTTCAGCGCCTATGTTATTGTAAAAATAGTGCGCCGTATTGCAAGGCATACACAAAACATCAGCACCCATCTGCTCTAATTTCTTTGCGGATTCGCACATCAAAACGGTCGGGTCTTGTCCACTACCTAATATAGCTGCTGTCCTATCAGGAATATTTGTATTGCAATCAACAAATATTCTGGGATAATCTTGATCTGTCTTAGCATGTGTACACAGTATCATTTTTTGCATTAAATCGACTGTAGCCAAAGGACCCATTCCACCAATAATTCCTATTTTTTTCATTTTCAAACTCCTCGTATAATATGTTTTACGGAGTAAAATTTTGGGATAATCCACAAAACTACAAGTTCCCCGCGACACTTGAAGAGTGGGATGAAATTTTGAATAACGGAGTGGAGCGTAGCGAAATGGAGTTATCCAAAATTTCGCGAAAGTTAACCCAGAGTGCAAGCAAGCTATCTATTGTCCATGATATACACCTGAATATATGTTATAATCAGATAAAGCAATCAAGGTCAAGTTCTTTCGCTCCTTGTTGTACCTTAGTGTAACTTCATGAAAAGCCCGTTCCCCTGCATCGGAAGTTAACTTCAGACCTGCCGGCTGTTTAGTGGTTAAAGCTCTGCCTTTAGCAGTGAGGTGTGCATTAGAGTTTGCCACATGAATTCTAATAAGCGAGGGTGATGATGCTCCGATTGTCATGGGCAATAGAAAGCTTGCTTGCTTTTACTCCAACACAGAAAGGTGGTGATACTGTGAATACACTTTTTATCGGCATTGATGTAAACAGCAAGGCCAACGCCGTATACCTTATGAAATCCGACGTGACAAAACACAGCTCTTTCTCTGTACAAAACAACCTAAACGGTGGTAAAATATTATCACAAAAAGTTGTTAGCGCCATGACAAACAATAAACTGAGCAACGCTGTTTTTGGTCTTGAGTCCACTTCGGTCTACGGTGAACATCTTGTTACCTTTTTGCGAGAGGATAATGATTTATCTGTATTCAATAAGAAAATACATGTCCTTAACGCAAAACAGGTAAAGAAATTCAAAGAAGCCTATCCCGATTTACCCAAAAACGATGCTGTAGATGCTTTTGTCATCGCTGACCACCTCAGATTCGGCAGAATTGCCAAGGAGGTATACATGTCATACAACAATCAAAGCGACTACATATTCAAGGCTTTACAGAATTTAACACGCGCAAGGTTTTTCGCTGTTCAAAACTTGATTAAGGAAAAACAACGCTTTTTAAACACTCTTTTTCTTAAATTTTCTACACTAACTTCCGAGAAAGTTTTCTCCGATACTTTCGGTGCAACTTCTTTGGCTGTTATTGAAGAATTTCTCTCTGTTGATGAAATTGCAAACGCTGACCTTGATTATCTTTGCGACTTCATTTCAAAAAAGGGTAAAAATCGCTTTACTGACCCTCAAAAGGTTGCTAAAGCCTTACAAGCTGCCGCAAGAGGTTCTTATCGTTTGCCCCAAACTGTAAACAACTCCGTCAACCAAGTTCTTTCTATTCAAATTTCCTCTTTCAAAGCTTTGGAAAGTCAAATCAAATCTTTTGATAAGGCTATCAGCGAACAATTTAAGCTTATTCCCAACACTTTGCTGTCTATACCGGGCATAGACCCTGTATAGACAGCAGGAATCATTGCTGAAATCGGTAATATCAATCACTTCGACAATCAAGCCGCTCTTGCTAAATATGCGGGGCTCGCTTGGACTCAAAAGCAATCCGGTGAGTTTGAAGCTCAAAACGCTAAGCTCATTCGCTCCGGCAATCGCTACTTGCGTTATTACCTTATTGAAGCCGCGATCTCTGTTCGGAGATGCACCCCGGAGTACGCAGACTTCTACAACCTCAAATACAATGAGGTTAATAAATTTCAGCACAAACGCGCACTCGCTTTAACTGCCCGTAAATTGGTTAGGTTGGTTTTTGCTCTGCTCAAAACCAATCGCCTTTATACCTCGGACAAGCAATTTTGTCCGACACTATCTGTCGCCCGTTTTTTTTGAAAAATCTTGCGGGCTTGTTAAGGAGTTGATTTTTTGCGCTTTTTTCACTCTTTTTCGTAGGTTTTCATCGTTTTTTCCCACCTTTTACCATTGACATTTCACCGCCGGGCTTTTTAATAAAAAAATACTGTTTGTCAAGCGCCTTGCCCTTCATTTTATAACAAACACTTATTCTTGTCAAATTTTTTTATTGCAATTTTAATCACTAGTTTCCACCTGTAACTTTTCTTAAACATTTATATAGAATTGAGATGTTACCTATTCATCATAAGCAACAATTCTCTGTCAAAGCTTTGATGAAAGGCGAAACTTTCACTCCAAATTCAACTTCTAAAAATAAATCGCAAATCACCCAAAACCCCATTCCGACCACCCAAACAGCACCCTAAAAACAGCCATTTACTGCGGAAAACTCGAGTTCACAGCACCTATTACAGCACCAACACCCCATTTACAGCACCTAAATGCGGTGGTAAAGAATGGACTTTGTAATTTTCAAAAATCGCTCAACCACGCCCACTTCCTCGACCGGCACTGCCGGACGATGCAATCCGAAAGGGGCACAAGGTGCACCTTGCTTTCTCCTGCTATAATAAGTTCATAGGCAAATTTGCTCAAACTCACTTTTTGCGCTCTGCCAAACAACCCTCACAATCGTCATTTTTTCGCGAAATGCCCCTTGCAAGGTCACTTTACCTTATTCCGTGGATTAAAGTCGCACAAACCACATACAATCGCCCCACATTGGCGGGCATTGCATTGCACTTCGTCACAAGTTAAAAATAGCAGTTTTGTGTGTTTTTTACCTCGCCTATTTTCAGTTTTCAGCTCCACTATTTTCACTCTTTTCTACTCATCAAAACTCCTCACCCAATTTTCAACTTTCAAGCACTTTCTTCTTTCTGATTTTCACGCAACTTTTCAGCAACTTTCAATCTCTCAAGTTCGTCAAACGAAACCGAATGATAAAGTTCTAACGCCTCCATGATAGGTTTTATCGTGTACATCAGATTTCCATTTTGTTTTCGCCCCTCATGCGAGATGACGCTCGTCGGAGCAGTTTCAATCAAACACTTTTCTTCAAGCGAGCACACATGTTTTCGAACTGTGTTCGTTGTCATCTTCGTGGCTCTCCCAATCGTTTTGTAGCTTGGATGACACTTAAAAGTTTTTCTGTCCTCACAGGAAAGCAGAAAAGCATACACGGCAATTTCAGAGGCACTCAAGCCAATTGTGAAAATTTCATTCGAGAGTAAAAAATAATTTTTGAGATTAGATTTTTCTTTTCTGTTTTTCAAACTAAATTCCTCCGTGAATTAATTTCAAAAATAAAATTTTGCATTTCAAAAAACTTTCCCTCTATTTTTAGGACACTCAAAATGATTTTGTAAACCATTTTCAATAATATTTTTCAGAATTTTTGTTTTGCTTTTTATGAAAATATTTTAGCATACGCATGTTCTCTTGTAAATAGTTTCAAGGAAAATTTACAATTTAAATTTTGCACCATAAACTTAAATTCATGGCTGTCGTGCGGCACGACTCCTTAGACTGCATAATTCATTTGCAATCGCTATGTTCATTTATAGCATATAATGAATGACTTACAACCTTCTTTAAGGCTAATTTTGCACCACAACCTCTCTCTCAGATTTTTTACAATCATCACTCTCTTTAGAATGCCCTACAAGGTCATCGGACTGGGGTTCAAGCCCCTGTCCGGCGACCTAAAAATTATTCCCTGGTATACTTTCTTGTTTTGATGCTAAAATCAATCAGACTGGTGTTCAAGCCCCTGTATTTTCAGATATTCATATTTTCACACTATTTATCTTTCGTTCTAAGTCAAAATCACTGGTGATAGTGCTTGATTTTCGCACCCCAATATGCAGAGGTAGTGTATATCCCTTACCGGCACTATAAATCTTCAAGTTCATTGTTAGTTGATTTACAAATTAGCCCATTTTTTCAAAACTGGATTTGTTATGACATTTATTTGCCGTTTTAAGCCTAAAATCATTGTTTGCCTATTTTGTTTTAGCACCCTAATATTCAGAGGTAGGGTATACCCCTTACCGACACTATAAATCCTCAAATTCATTGTTAGGTTATTTACAAATTATCCCCTTTTTTAAAACAGCGTTCTACCTGCAAATTCTGTCCTTAGTTTACACCATAGCAAATTTTGATACAAAGCCACGCAGAGGAAGCCACCCATCGACTTCCTCTGAGTTATATTTTTCTCTAATTCACTTTATCTTTGAGGCAACATTTTATATCCTCGTCCAAGATTTCTGTTGCGAATCTCGCTCCAAGTTTGAAGCCGAGTTCGAAGTTTGTGACACTCCCCTCGCCGAGCACCGTCATATGTGCGTTCATGAGTTGGCTGAAGAGCTTCTTCTCGTCACCTTGCAATTTCTTCATCAGTTGTTCCTCATTGTCGCCAATCACTTGCATCGCATTATTATAGTCATCGTTACTCTCGAAGCCTTTGCCATTCGGGTCAATATTGTTGAAATATAATTCCGTTATAAGTTTCATCATTCCACCTCTGCTTTCTCAATCGCATTTTCAATTAGCTCCGTCAAAAATTGCTTAAGACTTAATCCTGTCTTGTCGAGATGAACAGAGAGCCGTTCTCTCAATTCCTCACTCACTTGTATTGCTATTGTTTTCGTCTTTCCCATCGCACTTTCCCTTTCGTAGTATTCAGAAATAATTTTTGTTATGTAGTCATTTAAGTTTAGACCGCTCTTATCTTTGCTCTCTGAAATTTGCTCATGTAAACTTTGCGGCAACTTCACCGACAGATTTTTCGTGTCAC
>CAYJIE010000034.1:15748-23147 GCA_964370145.1 uncultured Oscillospiraceae bacterium | reverse complement strand
CAAGACGCCCAAAAATTAAGCACTATCGGCTTTCCGAGCAAGTCATTAAATTGCATGTCTTCCTCTTCGTAGTTTTGCATGAGAAAATCAACTGCCAAAAGCTCCTCTTCTTCAGCTGCATCATCTGTTGTAGCCGAATTATCATTATTTGTACTATCTGTATTATCTTCGTTATCTTCTGGGCTTTCCGCCGCTTCAACTTCTCCC
Source organism: uncultured Oscillospiraceae bacterium (assembly GCA_964370145.1). Classification (GTDB taxonomy): domain Bacteria; phylum Bacillota; class Clostridia; order Oscillospirales; family Feifaniaceae; genus CAYJIE01. The sequence continues at coordinate 22,940 of CAYJIE010000034.1, read as the reverse complement.
TTGTCATCATCGCTCACAATGTTTAGATTCGTCCCACTGTCAACATTGCCCGATATGATAGAATATGTAAGCGCACTGCCGCCAATGACAACAATCATCCCAACAACAAGCACAATTAGCTTTGTTCCATTCATAACAATTTGCCTCCTTTAATAAACTCTTGCTACACAAAATAGCTAAGTTCTGTCATAATCCTGCCAAGAACCCCTGTTACCATGAGCACACCTAGTGCTATGAGCAGTGAACCTGAAATAAAATTGATTATCTTATAATTCCTCTTTATAAAGTCAAATGTGCTCTTAAAAGCATCAATCAAAACTGCGCACAGAACAAATGGAATCCCAAGCCCAAGTGAATATATAAGTAGCATTAGTACGCCTGTCAGTGTCTGCCCCTCTTGTGATGCGAGAATTAGAGCCGAGCCCAAAAACACACCCACACATGGAGTCCATCCAATCGAAAACACAACCCCAAGTGTAAAACTTCCAAAAACTCCTGAATTTGCTCGCATCTCTGTTCCATAGTGACGATTTAGCATCGCTATCTTTAAGACTCCGAGATAGTTTAGCCCAAAGATTATAATAATTGCTCCGCCGACAATGTCAACCATTCTTCTGTTCGCCACAAGAAAGCTCCCTATATAGCCTGCAAATGCGCCAAGTGCAACAAAAACAACAGTAAATCCTGCGACAAATCCAAGTGCGTTTATTAAGACATTTCTCTTGCTATCACCCTCATTGTCTCCGCCTGCAAAATATGATATGTACATTGGTAACATAGGTAACATGCATGGTGAATAAAGGTGATTATTCCCTCTAAGAACAAAAGTAAATATTGCATTAGTCTCTCCGATATCAAAAAAGTATTCTATACTCTTCTATATTCTAACATAAAAAAGTGTACAAATTAAGAAGAAATTGTAATTTCCATAATTTATAAATTAATATTTTGCATTAATTACTATATATTTATAATTTTTTATCTGCAAAAATAGACTTTTCATGGCGCCACAATTTTAACATATTAACAAAGTCTTATAAAATTGCAAAGGAAGGTGAGTTTTCACCTTCCTTTATTGTCTATCGCAAATTTTTGCAAAACAACAACCTGTACTAGACTTTCATTAGAACTAGGCAGAGTTTTGACGCATTTTCCATTTGTTCAATATTAAGCTCCTCATTTACCGTGTGGACTTTTTGCATTCCAACACCGAGGTTGAGCGCAGTAATATCATTTTGATTGAATACATTTGCATCACTTCCGCCGCCGCTCATCTTTGTCTTTGGTGAAAGCCCGATACTCTTCGCCGCTTCCATTACTTGCACGACAAGTGGGTGTTCGTCAGGATAAAAATAGCCAAGATAGCTTGTTTTAATCTCATGCTCAAAAGTAGCACCGAACTTCTCACAAGCCTTGCTGATACAGTCAATTATATGCGCTGTGTGGTTTTGCAGTTTCTCTGTATTGCGGCTGCGCACTTCCATGATAAGCTCAACCGACTCAGTGACAATATTTGTTGGACCGTCCGCCTTAAATGTACCGATGTTACAAGTTGTCTCAAAGTCAACTCTCAACAATTTCATATTTGAAACTGCATGTGCCGCCACTTCAATCGCACTAATACCAGCCTCAGGCTCAACGCCTGCATGGGCTTTACGTCCAATAATCTTTGCTGTGATTTTGTTTTGACCGGGCGCTCCTGAAATTATATCATTTGGGCCGCCTGATGAATCAAGGACAATACCTTTTTTGGATTTAATGCGAGAATATTCAATGTTTTTTGCACCAAACATCCCGCTCTCTTCGCGCACCGTGATAACAGCCTCGACTGTGCGGTGATTGCCCTCTGACGCAACACGCATCGCCTCCATTATAGCGCAAATTCCGGCTTTGTCGTCTCCACCTAGAACAGTCGTGCCGTCAGAACGAATGAATCCATCATCACAGACCTTTGGCTTAACACCTTTTCCAGGGACAACAGTGTCCATATGCGAGCTAAACAATAGTGGCTCGACGCTCTCATCGCCCTTAAGCACCGCATATACATTGTGACCTGTTGTCATTGCAGCTTCTTTGATATCATCAGCATAGACCTCACAGCCAAGTGCCTTAAAGTCCTCCATTAGGCGTGCCGCCATTGCCGCCTCATCACCTGTTTCACTATCGATTTGCACATATTCCAAGAATCTCTTTACAAGTGCCTCTTTATTAATTGTAGACATTATTACGCTCCTTTTTAATCTGTTTCCATATTTCTATGTTTTTGTTTGCTCATATTACTAAAGCCGTGTAGAAACACGGCTTTAGTCGTAAAATATAATTTATACTAAGGTGTGAAGAATAGACCTGTGCCGATACCGATTGGCCAGCCAGCTGCGAGCCAAACGATCATCATAATTGTCCAAGTAACTAAGAATGCGATACTGTACGGCAACATTGTTGCTGTAAGTGTTCCGATACCTGCTTTTTTGTCGTACTTTTGAGCTGTTATAACGATGATTGCAAAGTAGCTCATAAGTGGTGTGATAAGGTTTGTTGAGCTGTCACCGATACGGAAAGCAAGTTGTGCAAGCTCCGGTGAGTAACCAAGGAGCATAAACATCGGTACGAATACAGGAGCCATGATGTTCCATTTCGCTGACGCTGAACCCATGAATAGGTTGATGAAAGCTGAGAATAGAACGAATAGCACCATAAGTGGAATTAGTCCGATATTTACAGAGCTAAAGAAGTTAGCGCCGTTAATAGCAAGGATTGTTCCAAGTTTTGTATAGTTAAAGTAAGCGATGAATTGAGCTGCAACGAATGCAAGCGCAACATATCCGCCCATGCTAGCCATAGCTTTTCCTAGCGCTACACATGCATCATTCGCGCCTTTTCCGAATTTACCGGTTGTTTTACCGAAAACTACTGAAGGAATAAAGAAGAACAGAGCAATTAGGATAACGACACTACTGATAAGCGGTGATGTTGGTGAACCAACGATATCGCCATTTGCATTCTTCAAGAATGAATCAGCAGGGATACAAGCTGCAACGATAACAAGGACAAAGATAAGCATTGCTAGACCTGACTTCTTTAGACCTTTGCGGTCAAGCTCTGTCAATTCACGTAGTGAATCATCTTCTTCGCCATGTAGTGTTCCGTCGTAAGGCCCGAGGCGTGGCTCAACAATTTTCGCTGTTACCCACCAACCAATGATTGTAACAAGGAATGTTGAAGCTGCCATGAACCAGTAGTTACCCATTACGTTAACTTCGTATGTAGGTGAGATAATCGATGCCGCTTCTTGCGAGATACCTGCAAGTAGTGGATCAAGTGTTCCAACTAAAAGGTTAGCAGAGAATCCGCCTGATACACCAGCGAATGTTGCTGCAAGACCTGCCATTGGATGCTTCCCATATGCACGGAAAATCATTGCACCTAGAGGAATAAGAATAACATAACCTGCGTCAGATGCGATGTTTGACATAACGCCTAGGAAAACTACCACCGGTGTGATAAGCTGTTTTGGTGTTACTTGCACAGTGCGCTTTAGTAGTGCATTAAGCAGACCACTTTGCTCTGCAACACCGACACCAAGCATCGCAACTAGAACTGTTCCGAGTGGTGCATATCCGGTGAAGTTTGAAACCGCAGATGTCAGCATCCACGCAATACCATCACCTGTTAAGAGATTTACTGTTGTTACTGTAGATTCTTTAAGTTCTCCACCGCTGACAAGCATACCTGTCGCCGAAACGCCCATTAATGATAAAATCCATGAGAGAACCGCAACGAATGCTGCGAGTAGTGCAAAAAGAGCGATTGGATGCGGAAGTTTATTTCCCGCTCTCTCTACAAGCCCTAGAAACCCCTTGTTATGTGTTGTTTGAATTGAACCGTTATTTTTTGCCATAATTTAACCCTCCCTATTTTCCATGAGTACGCAATTTTGCGTTTAATTGATATTGCTATCCTCCCTTCCTCAAGGCTATATTTTATTGTTTTTTTAATTATTTAACTTTTTTAAGTGCCCAACTTTACTTTCTCGATTGTAACACATCTACTAACATCTGTAAAGTTTTTTTCAAAATTTAATTTGAAGTTTATAGATATTAACCAACAAAACTGTACGAATTATATGCATTATTGCCTTATTGCCTTATTTGTCAAAAATTCCCTTTAGAGTTTGTGAATAATATATTAATAGCATGTTTTTTCTTCGCAAATACAACTTGCACATTTTTCAAGATTTTGCTATTATATAATTATACTACTGTAAATTTTTTATTGCAAAAGGAGGGTTTTGCAAATGGATTTTAAGAAAATAATTCAAAGTGACATAATAAGTTGGCTTTTTTGTGCGATTTGCTTGACGCTTTCCATTTCATATTCTACAAGCTACGCTACTTTTTTGTTGCTTTTTGCAATACTGTTTTCCATGCCGATTTCTCCTGTAAAAAAAGCATGGAATTCGATTTTACCAAAAAACAAAGCTTATATAAAACCGCTGGCTATTGCACTCATTTTTTTAATATCGTTAAGTCAAATTCCGTTTACCCCACAAATCACTCTGGCGACAATTCCACCATTTGACGATATCCCCTATGTTGAGATTTATGATAATGAGCCTAATTTCGATGAAAACGAGATTACCCAAATTGCATTTGAGGATTATAGCGAGCTTGATGACCTAGGGCGTTGCGGTGTTGCCGTCGCCTGTATCGGTGAAGAACTTATGCCAACTGAGGAACGTGAAAGCATCAGCTCCGTCAAACCGACAGGTTGGTACTCTGTGGAATATGATATTGTCGAGGGCGGCTATCTTTATAATCGCAGTCATTTAATCGGTTTCCAACTCACAGGCGAAAACGCGAATGAGCAAAACTTAATTACGGGCACTCGATATATGAATGTTGACGGTATGCTACCTTTTGAAAATATGGTCGCTGACTACATTGATGACACAGGAAACCATGTGATGTACCGCGTGACGCCTATATTTTATGGCGAGAATGTCATCGCTCATGGCGTCGTCATGGAGGCATATTCCGTTGAAGACGATGGCAAAGGGATTAGTTTTCATGTGTTTGTTTACAATTTTCAACCGGGAGTTAACATCGATTATACGAGCGGTAAGAGTGCCCTTGCAGGGTAAAGCTTCGTGTTCCTATTTAATATGTATAGTAAAGCTAGAAATTTTGACAAAAAAGCAACCATCTTGCGATGGTTGCTTTTTTTCTATACCTCTATGACCATTGGCATTATCATCGGATTCCTTTTTGTCTTCTGATAAACATATGATGAGAGTGCGTCTTTTACTGTGTTTTTAAGTGCATTCCTATCATGAATTTTACCCTTAACGGTTCTCTCAATTGAGTCTATCACAACTTCCCTAGCGCCGCTCATTAAATCCTCATTGTCCTTGACATATACAAAGCCACGAGAAATAATATCAGGTTTTGAGATGATTTCGCCATTTTGAAGTGTCAGTGCGATTATAATCAATCCATCTTGCGCTAAATGTTTTCTATCTCTAAGGACAGCATTTCCAACATCACCAACGCCCAAGCCGTCAATTAACAATTTACCAGATTGCACCACGCCGTTAAAACGGCAGCGATCTTTTGTGAGCTCCATGACTTTTCCGATGTCGGAAATCAAGATGTTTTCCTTTGGAATTCCCATCTCTACCGCTGTTTTAGCATGTGCCGCTAGATGCCTGTATTCACCGTGGACAGGAATGAAAAACTTTGGCTTTGTGAGCGCCATCATGAGTTTTTGTTCCTCTTTTGCGGCATGCCCCGACACATGAATATTCGTGACGACTTCCGCCCCCGACTTTTGCAGTTCATTTATCACTCGACTGACCGTTTTTTCATTCCCTGGAATTGGTGAAGCTGAAACGATGACCAAATCCCCTGCGCCGATTTCAACATTGCGATGCTCAGAGAATGCCATCCGATATAGCGCACTCATAGGCTCACCTTGGCTGCCCGTCGTGACAATGACAATTTTATCTGGTGTGTAATTCTTGACTTTTTCAATGTCGATAATTAAATCTTCTTCGGCGCCAATCATGCCAAGTTCAATTGCCGCCTTGACATTATTTAGCATGGAGCGCCCAGAAACAGCAACTTTTCTGCCATATTTTTGCGCTACTAACATAATTTGGCGAACCCTGTCTATATTCGACGCAAATGTAGTTACAATTATTCTTTTTTCGCAATTTCTGAATAGTTGATCAAGTGCTGCTCCCACAGTGCTCTCACTCGCCGTATATCCAGCACGCTCTGAATTTGTTGAATCTGACATCAAAGCAAGTACGCCTTTTTTACCAAATTCACCAAATCTAGTGAGGTCGATCATCTCACCTTCAGCAGGTGTAATATCAATTTTAAAGTCACCTGTATGAATAATACGTCCAACAGGTGTTTCAATCGCAAGTGCTACTGCATCGGGGATTGAGTGATTAGTTCTAATGAAATCAATCTTGAAATCACCGAGTCGAATCGCCTGACCTGCTGATATCACATTCAGTTTTACACTCTTTAACATCTTATGCTCTTCAAGCTTATTTTTGATGAGCGCAATTGCCAGTCTTGGCGCATATATCGGTGCCTTAACTTGCTTTAAGACATATGGAATTGAACCTGTGTGATCCTCATGTCCATGTGTCACGATGATTCCACGAATTTTATCCGCATTCTTAATCAAATATGAAAAATCGGGGATTACAAGATCAATACCTGGCATTGAATCGTCAGGAAATGCCAGTCCACAGTCCACAACGATGATATCATCTTGTGTCTCAAAAACTGTCATGTTTTTCCCGACTTCACCAAGTCCGCCTAATGCAATAATCCTCAGTGCATTTTTCGGGCTCATTTTTTCATCAACCGACGATGAATTTTCAATCAAAAAGTCACCACTATTCACTTGCGCCGTGCTTATACTGTCATCTTTAACATGCCCTTTTGGAAGTTGTCTCTTGTAGTTTTTTCTTTTCTTTGGGTTTTGCTCTAGCTTACCCTTTGCAATTTCTTCTTTTTCAGGTTGCTTGACAATTTTAGGTAGCCTAACCCCTTGAGACGGCTTTTTCGCAGTCTCATTTTTTTGCTTTTGATTTGCTTCAGCATTTGAATTACTGCTCTGATTTGCCGTTTTCTCTGTTGGCGCACCTCTTTTACCAAAAGCTGCCGCAATCTCA
>CAYJIE010000034.1:0-15738 GCA_964370145.1 uncultured Oscillospiraceae bacterium | reverse complement strand
AATCCTCAGTGATCTTTTGGTTTTTTTCAACTAAACCCGTGCGCTTGAAATAGTCCCTCTTATTGGCGGGACGTGAATTACTGTTTTTCAATGTATCCTCCTAACTTATTATGCGAAATGCACTTACCATGCATGACGCTACAAGCCGATTACTCGGCAGAATTGTTGTATAGCCCCTCTTCATTCCACAGAATGATTTTATTACTAGAGGCCGCATTTTTCTGTGTATTTATTGAATCCTGCGTTGCAGGATAAGTCATCTTAATTATTGGGCTCACTTCAAGTGAAGCCATTGCACCTTCGTTTATAAGTGCATATGTGATATCGCCAATCGATTCAATACTGGCATCATTGACATATGTCTCGCCGTTTAGCACAAATTCATATGGCAGTTCTGACATCGAAACACTCATTGCGATGTCACAAGGAAATGTAGAAAAATCAAAATTTTGCCCTGAATTTACCGCATATATTTCATCATATAGTGCTCTTGGGGGCAGTTCCACTGTGAGTTTTGTCTCAAGCTCTTCTAGTTCCGCTTCAAGTCGCTCAAAAAACTGTGACAGTGCCTGCGGTTTTGTCAAACCATTATCATTATATGCTACGAGTTCCAATCGTCCCACGCTAGGGAAAACCGCATCAGCTATCAGAATTTCATCCACTCCGATTATTGCAGCCGCTGTCGCTATGTCAATTATATAATCCTGCGCTGTTTCTGTATATGGATCTAAATTAAGCATATTTGTGCCGTCAATGAAAGCAATGTTTCCATTGACTTTTACAAAGCCGTCTCTAAAAATTCGCCCTGCCTCATGGTCCTTAAAGGCAGAAACCCTGCCAATTATATATATATCTTCCGCTTTTAGCCTTGCGGACAATGCCGCAAGGTCATAGGCATTTTCGTCCGTAAGCCTTGTAAGCCACTCATCATCAGTCGGAAGCGACGACCAAATTTTACCATGTGCCGTCTTTATATCAATCACAACGCCGTTTGCATTCGCACTTTTCACCATTGTGACACAATTCTCAATTGCATTTTCCCCTTGAAGTGTTTCAAGCGGTATATAAATCGCTGTCCCCTCATATTCGAGCTCTACTTCCGGAATTGGCTCAGGCTCTGGGTCGGGTTCCGGCTGGGGCTCGGGAGTCGGTGTCGGGATTACGGTATCAGGGTCAATCGGCTCATCTTCACGAAGAACATTTACAACATCAAATAGCTCATCAACTGCACTGCGAAATTCCTCATTTGTCGTATAGCTATATGCGCTAAAAAGGCAAAAAGACAACACTAAAACAAGGATGGCGATAACCACTCCTATATAATTCTTACGTCCGGTATATCTTCTATTCCTGCTCATATATTCTCCTGCTGACAAGACAATGGTACTATTTTATTTTGTCATGCATAATATAATTCTATATTTACAATTTTATGAATACAATTCAATAGTATAATAATTATACCCTTATTTTCATAAAATTTACAAGGCTTTGTTTCCATAACTTAACTTTGCATTTTTTTCTGTAAAGTTGTAAAATTATTAAAAACGCTTTTGAGGTGATTATGAAAATCGAAATGTTATCAGAAAATAAACTAAAGCTATTTTTGTCACGCCGTGATTTGTCGTCATATGGGATTACATATGAGACAATGAACTATGAAGAACTCGAGACAAAAAAAGCGTTCAAGGATATGCTAAATAAAGCAAAAGCCGCCACAGGTATGTCTTTTGAGACTTGTAAACTCCTTGTTGAGGCAAGGCCCACAGGCTCATTTGGCTGCATTCTCACCGTCACAAAGGAAGATGCTTATCCCAGCACATACAACAGCGAAAAAGTTTATGCCTTTGTGGATGTCGATGACTTTCTCGATTTTATCGAGAACGCCAAAGAAGAAGCGAAAAACTGTGTATTTTCGCTACTCGATGATACATATTATGCGATTGTCAATTCGAGCGAGCGTCTTCACACTCTACCTGAATTTGCAAAAATGTGCAATTCCTCTACCTCAGAGCTTGTAAAGCACCATGGTAAAGTGCTCAAATTAGACATCTTGCCATGATGAATCCGACGGATTTGCTTGGAATTTCTTGAGTCTTTCGACGTCTTTATCCGCAATAATTCCATCTTCTAAAGCAACGCTCATCAACGCTTCATAGTTTGATAGCGAGACATTTTTCACATTCGCATTTTTAAGGGCATCAACTCCCTTTTGCAAATTATAGGTATATATTGACGCAATGCCCAAAACATTGCATTTTGCTTCTTTTAATGTGTTCACAACACCGATTACAGAGCCGCCTGTTGAAATTAAATCCTCAACAACAACGACATTTGCACCCTCACCGACTCTTCCTTCGATAAGTGATTCTCTGCCATGATCTTTGGCACTTGAGCGCACATAAACCATAGGTAAATTCAAAATATCAGCGACGAGTGCCGCATGGGCTATCCCTGCTGTCGAAGTGCCTGCAACGCAGTCACATGTTGGATAGTGCTCTTTAATTATCGATGCAAGCCCTGCCTCAACTTCTTTTCTTACCTCTGGGTATGAAAGTGTGAGACGATTGTCGCAATATATCGGGCTTTTTATGCCGCTCGCCCATGTAAATGGATTGTTCGGTCTTAAAAAAACAGCCTCTATTTCAAGGAGTTTTCTCGCAATTTTCTTCTCCATGCTTTCCATATCTAGCTCCTATTTTGCAATTTATTTTTCAAGTGTACTGTCAATATAGGCGATTTCGCCTTTAGCAATTGTTAAAATCGGTAGCCCTTGCGCAGCCTCACCCTCATGTGGTGTGCTCTTGCCCTTTGAAAGAAAATCTTTGCTGTCAATCGTATATTCTCTTTCAAGGTCAATCACGTTGAGTGTTGCAAGGTCACCAACACGCACCTTAAATGGTTTACCCAAAAGTTTAAGTGGATTTTTCACCATCAGTTCGAGCAATTTCTCAATCGTAATTTCACCTGTCTTTACAAGATGTTTGTATAAAAGTCCAAAGGAGATTTCAATTCCGACAACTCCAAACGCGCTGTCTTTAAGCCCCTTATCCTTTTCGTCAAATGAATGTGGTGCATGGTCAGTTGCAATTACATCGATCGTGCCGTCTTTTAGCGCCTCTCGAATTGCCAACATATCCCCCCTGCTTCGCAGTGGTGGATTCATTTTAAATCGCCCATGCTCCTCTAAATCCTCATCACAAAGCAAAATATGATGCACTGTGGTTTCACAGGTCACCGCTTTGCGCTTTTTCTTCGCATATCTTATATGCTCTAGGCTCTCTTTTGTAGAGATATGACACACATGATAACGGCATGAGAAATCCCCTAGATATGTCATGTCCATTGGCAGGTCAATCCCACTTGCAATTTCACGATCACGCTCTTTTGCTAGAGTAAACAAGCTCTTAATATCCCGCTCAATTTGCGCGCTCTCTGACAGTGAAGAAATCCCTTTATGTCCATTCGCCTTCGCATATTCTCCATCGTGGATGTATCCGCCATCTAAAAGGCTCTCTTCTTCACAATGCGCACTAATAAGGCTTCTAGCCTTAGCAACTTTGCGCATCGCCGCTTTCATCATTTCACCATCCTGAACGCCCTTCCCATCATCGGAAAAGCCACAACAGTACTTATGTAATTCATCAATTGGGCTGAGTTCTTCCCCAAGCTGCCCTTTTGTTATAGAGCCAAAAATCAAAACATCAATTGCAGCGTCTTTATCAATTGCCTCTCTAATCGCCTTGACATTCTCAACGCTGTCGGGCACCGGCTTTGTGTTAGGCATCGCACAAATAAGCGTATACCCACCTTTAGCAGCTGCCTGTGTGCAAGTTTTGGCTGTCTCCTTATACTCATAACCGGGTTCTCTCACGTGGACATGCATGTCCGCAAAGCCCCTCGTGACAACTTTATCGGTGATATCTATGGTTTTATAATTGGTGACATTGATACTCTCATCAATCTTAGCTATTTTAGAATCTAATATCAAAATATCTGATTTTTTGAACTTATCACCATTATAGAGCAATCCACCTTTTAAGAGCAAATCCATAAAAACACCTCCAAACAATAATCCCAAATGAAGAAATAAGGTATTAAGAACGCAAATTCTCAACACCTCATAAGCTTCATTATGCTTCTTTCTTAACTACCACTTGTTTGCCATCGTAGAATCCGCATGTAGGACAAACTTTGTGAGGAACTGTGAATTCCTTGCATTCACGACATCTCACCAATGTTGGTGCAGATAGTTTCCAAACGCTGCTGCGTCTTAAATTTCTTCTTTGTTTCGATATTCGCGACTTTGGTACTGCCATTTATTTTCCCTCCTTTATTCACCCTCGAAGAACTGTGCAAGTTTTGCAAGCCTTGGGTCAATTTTCCTATTATCACAACCACACATTGTATGGTTTAAGTCCTGTCCGCATTTCGGACAAAGACCCTTACAATCATCTCTGCACAGATGTTTTGTCGGTGCAAAGAGTATAAGTATTGTCTGTGTCACTTCCATAAGGTCGAGTGTACCATATGGTGCAACCACGAGCTCCTCGCTGTCAAGCTCTGCTAAATCATCAGTTAGCATCGCATGAAATTTGTACTCGAACGGCAAATTGTACTCAGTCGCACAGCGATCACAACTCATCGTGTATTCACTGGAAACCACAACATCAAGATAAGACGCTCCGTGGATAGCTTTAACCGTCCCAACAACTTCAACAAGTGAACTGAGTGCGCAACCACTTATCGGCAATTCAAACGCCGAAAGATCAAGTGACGCATTTATCGGAATTTCAACATCCGAATTTTTAAGCGTTGACGAGATATCAATCTTCATATACTAAATCACATATCCTTTTTACTCAGAGTTTGCGACAAAATCCCAAGATACAATCCTCTCACATCGCTTACCCAACTATTATAATGCCTCAAAACAACTTTGTCAATACAAAATTTACAAAATTTAAAAAATCTATTGCTTTTTGAGTGATTTTGTTGTAAAATAATTCATATGAGCTTATGTTAGTCTATATAATATTGTAAGCTGTTCATGTACGAATTGATAGGAGAAAACCCATGTACTTTGGTAGTGTTAAATTTTTCAAGCATCTCATTGTGACAAGTATACTGCTTGTGGTTGTGATTTTTGTCGGTGGGCTGTCTTTTTTTGTCTATAATACTGCAAGCGAATTGTTGCCCACTCCTGCTGTGAATGAGAACTTAAACGACGCTCTTGCGGCAGGCCAAAATGACGCTATGATAGAAGATTTTCTTGTCGTTGAGCCTGAAGTTGAAATTGAAATTGTAAAAGTTAATCCATTTGAAGGTCAAGTCATCGCACCTTATCAAGATTTGTACCCCGATTTATACAGCCCTGTTGAATTCCCCGAAGAATTCAAAGACGCAACGGGCATTGCCTATCTCACTTTTGATGATGGCCCAAGTGCAAGAACTGTGGAAATCTTGGATATACTTAAGGAATATGACATCAAGGCCACTTTTTTTGTAGTCGGTGATTATCTAAACACCGAGGCTGAAAGAGAAATCGTTAAGCGCGCATATGATGAGGGGCACACGATTGCCGCACATACTGATTCGCATGTATATAAGGATATATATTCGTCCGTCGAGGCATTTCTCGCTGACATGGATGCTGTCTGCGGCAAAATATATGACATTACCGGTGAGTATCCGTCGGTAATTCGTTTCCCCGGAGGCACTGTAAACTCATATAACACTCTTGTTTACGAAGACATTGCAAGGGAAATGCTCCGCCGTGGCTTCCTATATTATGACTGGCATTCCACCACGATGGATACTGCTGGAGTGACAGATCCATATGCGATTGCAGACCACGCCACAAGAGGTTCTGACGGCGGTCCTTTTATCATTCTCGGCCACGATAGTGAATATAAGAAACCAACTGTTGCCGCAGTTCCAATTATAATAGAAAAGCTGCAGGCCAAGGGATATACATTTGACAAACTGACAAATGAGGTTATGCCAAGGGCATTTGGTATTGTTGACTAAATTTTACGTTAAATTTCCATGATTAAGCGCGACTAGCGTGTTCAGATTAACTGGGCTCGTTTAGGATAAAAAATAATTTTTTTGCCGATGCAAACGGCGGAATGGAGTATAACATGAACTTAAAAGAGAACTTCAAACAAGCGACACAAGAGTTATTTTCAAGCCCAAAAGCCGATGTAGCAGTCCCAACACCAACAGCATCAGCCCCTACAAGCGAAAGAGTCATGCCGGAAGCACCACTTCCATTTGCAAGCAATCGTCAAACAAGTCTTGAGAGGACTGTCATTGCCGCAGGAACTCGCATTGTCGGCTCAATCACCACTGAATCTGACATCACTGTCGAGGGCTCGGTTGATGGTGATGTAATTAGCAGTGGTGATGTGAAAATTGTCGGTGGCGTCATGGGTAATATTGAGGGATACAACTGTGATATTTCATCTGGGATTACAGGTGATATCAAATGCACAGACAGAATCACAATCAACGAGGAATGCACAGTAAACGGTGACCTTGAGGGTAAAAATATTGAAATTTTTGGGCGTGTTGTCGGCAATGTCACTGCTGACGAAGAACTTCGTATTTTCAAAAATTCAAGTATCAAAGGTGACATTGTGTCAGGCCCTGTGAGCATGGAGAGCGGCGCTGTTGTCAGCGGAAATCTTCAAATTAAAAGCAGAGCATAATAACTTATAATAAATATATCAACACGCACAGATTTGGGAGAAACAAAATGAACTATACGCACAAATGCAACAATGTATGTTCTTCTGTGGTATCATTTGATATCGTAGATGACATCGTTAGTAATATTCAATTTACAGGCGGATGCAATGGAAATCTTAAGGGTGTAGCATCACTTGCCGAGGGCATGAACACAGCTGATGTCATCAAGAGAATTTCGGGTATTACCTGCGGCAGAAACACCACTTCATGCCCAGCGCAACTTGCAATCGGTATTGAAGCGGCAATAAAAAAGTAGAGTAAAAATGGAGTTTGAACTATGTTAAGAATTGTCACGGATAGCACCTGCGATATGCCTTTAGAAAAAGCAAAAGAGCTTGGGATTGACATATTGCCACTTTCAGTCTTATTTGGAGAGAAAGAATATAAGGATAGGGTAGATTTATTTGAAGATGAATTCTACGAACTCCTAAAAAACGCTGACAGCCTACCAACAACCGCCCAAGTAAATCCTGATGCTTTTCGCAAAATATTTGAGTCATATATTGAAAATGGCGATGAAGTCATTTGCATCACAATTGCTGCAAAACTCAGTGGAACATATCAATCTGCCGTGATTGCAAGGGAGCTACTTGGCTCTGATAAAATCCACATCATTGACTCACAAACCGTGACAGCCGGCGCTTTGGTTTTAATTTCTGAGGCAGTTAAACTTCGCGATATGGGTAAGAGTGCAAGCGAGATTGTGCCTGCTATAAACGAGCTCAAGTCGGCAATCAGAATATACGCCAAAATTCCCATTTTGAAATATCTGAAGATGGGTGGACGAATTTCACCTGCTGCTGCTATGATTGGCGGCGCACTTGGTATCATTCCTGTTATCATGATTGAAGACGGTGAAATTTCCGTCGTCGGTAAAGGTAGAGGTAATGCTCAGGCTGATAAAATCATCAATTCTGAAATTGAAAAAAATCAAATCCACGGGGATTATTCTGTGGTTTTTGCTCATGCATGTGACCTTGAAAACGGCGAAGAGTTCAAAAAGTCCCTTTGCGAAAAGTTTCAAATCGCAAGCGCTGATTTGGTCGGAATGGGTCCTGTCATTGGGACTCACGCGGGACCTGGAGCTGTCGGACTCGCATATGCTGTGAAGCAAAAAATCATTATGCGCAATTTGCATACCTAAATTTAATACTGGCAATGGAGGTTCTATGAGTAAAATTATTACAATAAGCAGACAATTTGGAAGTGGCGGTCGTGAAATTGGCAGAAAGCTCTCAGAAAAACTGGGGTATGCATACTTTGACAAGGAACTCATAACAGCAGTAGCTGAGCAGACAGGACTGTCTGCTGAATATGTTGAAATTTTCAGTGAATCGCATTCCGTTAAAAATACACCATATCTGTTTGGCAGAACATTTATAACCTATCAAGAGTCACCGGCAGAGCAAATCCAGATTGTTCAACATAAAATCCTTAATGAACTTGCAGAGAAGGGCGACTGCGTGATTATTGGGCGTTGCGCTGATTATATTTTGCGCGAACAAAACCCATTTAAGCTTTTCATTTACTCGTCTTCAATGGATGCAAAACTTGAGCGTTGCTATGCAAAGGTACCGGCGGAAAAGGGCACCTCAAATAAGCAAATGATTAAGCAGATTAATGAAGTTGATAAAAAACGCTCAAAATATTATGAATACTACACATCACAAAAATGGGCAGAAGTTGAAAATTACAATCTCTGTATTGATACAGCGCGTTTTAGTATTGATAAGGCGATTGATATTATTGTAAATGCAGTAAAATAATTATAGGAGTAGCGAATTTTGAATATTAGTGTTGATGTTGAATACAGCTTTGAAGATTTTTTAGCGCTCAATGAACTCTCGACAAGAACAACTTTTTTTAGTAATATGAGAAGGATTGTTTTGCGCCCATTTGGAATAATTTTCGGCGCATTTCTTGCAATAATTAGCTATGGTTTATACGGTGAGAGCGGCTCGCCAATGTGGCTTTTCTATGTTGTAATCGGAAGCCTTGTATGCCTATATTACCTATTTAGCACAAAAATCAATGCATGGGCGACGAAAAGGACGATACAAAACAGAACAGTCGCCGCAAATTATGTCTTTCATGAAAACAATTTTACCCAGACAAGCACACAGGGAACTACCACAAGAGGCTATGAAGTCATTGCAAATGTCTATGAATATAAGGACCGTTTTTTCATCTATTTTGACAGACGATATGCATTGATTTTCCCGAAAAGAGTTTTTGCTTACGGAGATGCCGAGCGATTCCAAAGTCATCTTGAAGCAAAAATGGGTAAACCGTTTATTAAAAAGAGATAAGTTAATAAAAAATACGATGTGAAAACACATCGTATTTTTTTATGAAATTTTACAATTACTTAGAGCTCACACAATTTCTATGCAAAGAGCATCCCAGAATCTTTGCATTTAACGACAATTAGTGAATTCTTAAGAAATCAGCAAGTTCATTGGTTTTTGGCTCTTTCAAGCATTGAACATCTCCATGTTCAAAGATTTTGCCATCTTTTAAGAAAATTATATAATCTGCAAATTCACTCAAAAATGAAATTTCATGGGTTACAAAAATAAAATCTCTGCCACCCTCCTTGAGCTTTGTGACAGCCTTAAGCACCTCATCTGTTAGAATTGGATCAAGTGCCGCAGTCGGCTCGTCAAGGAAAATGAGTTTTGGGTCTGTTGCCAGTGCTCTTGCGATTGAGCCCCGTTGTGCCTGACCGCCTGAAACCTCATGAGGTCTCTTATCCGCAACACCGTCAATAAATAAAAGCTCCAAGATTTCCTGTGCTCTTTTTTCTGCACTCTCTTTCTCCATCTTCCGAATCTTATTCAAAATCAAAGTTATATTTTTTCTAAGTGTCAGATGAGGAAAAAGATTGTGCTTTTGAAACACGACGCCGATTTTCTCGCGAAATTCTTTTGTGTTTATAATAGGTGAGAGAGAATTGACCTCAATTTCTCCCACATATGGCATCTCAATGCCCGCCAATTGGCGGAGCAGCGTGGATTTTCCGCATCCCGACTCCCCAATTATACCAATTGAATTAATGCCTTTTTTATCAAAATTAATATCATCTAGGATCATCTGCTCGCCATATTTAACAGACAGTCCGCTTATTTTAATATCCATTATGTCGCCACCTTCTTTCCGATATATTTTGCTAGTAGGGACAGTGGAATTGTGACGATCAGATACATAATCCACATTACATAATACCCCTCAATAAATGCAAAATTCCTCGAAGAGATCACCGTAACAATATATGTGATTTCCGTTACTGAGATTATATTTAGCAGAGACGAGCTTTTTATAACACTTGAGAGATTATTTATGAGCGAGGGTATAAAGGGCTTTATCATCTGCGGTATAATTACATAAATATACTGCTGATACCACTTAAATTGATATAGCTCCATCACCGTGTACTGGTCTCTATCAACAACCGCCGCCGTCGTGTGATATGCATTAGCGACATATGGCCCGTTGTACAAAATCAGTGCCACAATTCCCAAAACAAGCTTATCTGAATAGTTTATCGCAGAGCCAAACGCATATACCGTTAGAAAAATCATAACGAGAAGCGGTGTCCCCATTATAATTTCATTAAACACATTGGAAAGCGCCCTTAGAAATGCAATTTTCGAGCGCATCATCATGAACAGTAAAAAACCCAAGATTAGCGCACCGACAAGGGTTATAATACTGACATATATGGTGCCGACAAAAGCTTCTAAGAGCAAGCTTTTGTTTTCTAAAATCAAATCATATCTGGGTTCATTTTTTGTCGTGTTAAACAGCGCCAAATAAATGCCCAACCCAAATAGCAGTATTACAACAGTATATTGGGCTATTTCTTTTTTCTTCATATTTCATCCTATGCCGGAGGGTTGATTATATAATCGAGTCCCAGCTCTTCATTTTGTAAAAATTCGCCTACAATGACATCAAATTCCGCACGTATTTCATCATATAGGCCGCCCTCTGCATACATTGTTTTTATAAATTCATTTGACTTCTCTAAAAGCTCTGTATCGCCTTTATTCACAACGAAACAAGATTTAGACACATCGCCAATTCCGCTATATACAATTGTTGTTTCCTTGTTTGCAGCATGGAAACTGTGAACTTCACTAGATGCCACAAGCGCTGTGGATTGACCGTTTGAGACTTCCAAGATACCATTTCCGATTTCAGTCACTTCGGTCACCTCTGCTCCAAAACTCTGTGGAACTACCACACCAAAAGTTCCCGCAAGTCCAATGAACTTTGAACCTTCTAAGTGGAAAAACTCCTCAGGTGCCATGTCGTCTGTGATATTCATTTTTGTCGCATATTCCTTATTTACAAGGGCTAGCGACTGTGTGTAGCGATATGGGTCGGAAAAGTCCGCTTTCTCAAGTCTTTCCTCTGTTACCGACATATCTGCTATCAATATATCAACATCGCCTGTCTCAAGAGCGCCTAAAAGCAAGCTAAAATCAGTGTTCACAATTTCAACTTCCATTCCAAGATATTCTGCGAAAGCCTTGGCAATAGCCGGCTCTAAGCCAGCAGGATTATTATCATCATCTACATATGAATACGGTGGAAATTTCAAGTCCATTCCAACTCTAAGCACTTGCGTATTTTGCACATCATCATCGGTTGAGCAACCAACCGCAAAAAGCAAAATCACAGATACCATCATCAACATTACAAGATTTTTTTTCATTATTCTCTCCTAAATTGTATTTTTATTATATATTTTTAGTTTTCCAAAGATAATCGCTCTGGTAAAACTAAATGTAATTACCATATGCTACTATATATTATATTGCAATATGTCCATATTGTAAAGTACGCACATCTTAGAGACTTAGTTTCCCAAAGTACACTATTAAGATATAACAGTGGCGACATGTGCCACCGGAGATAAATCACTTATTGTATTCCCTGTTAAATTTAGTTCTCTTAGTGAGATTAAATTTTCTAACGGTGATATATCACTTATTTTATTGTTATTTATTATAAGCACCTCCAGTTTTTCCAAAGGCTCAAGCACTGATAAATCACTTAGCCCACTAGATGAAATTTCAAGAATTACCAAATTTGTGCAATTTGAAATCGGGCTAAAATCATGTAAAGTTATTGGCGGAAAATCTGTTACAATCGTGCCTGTCCGACTTAGATGCAATTCTCTAAGCGCATGAAAATCACTTAAAACTTCCACGCTCTCAAGTGGTTCAACTTGAAGCCAAAGCACCTCAAGCTTGTCCGCAAGGGGTGCAAGGGCGCTGATGTCTGCGATTTTATTCCCAGCCAAATTCAACTCTTTTAACTTCTCAAATTCTGCAATCGGCTCAATTGCAATTAATCCAGTGTAATTCAAATCCAGCACCTCAAGTTCTGACAATGCAGTCAACATCGACACATCATTTACAGGCACAAATCTTAAGCTAAGCTGCTTTAAGTGTTGGAGTTTCGCAATTTCTGATAGCATAATCGACTGTGTGTTGCACTTAAATCGTTCTAATTTCTCAAGTGTTCCAAGCATGCCCAGATTTTCAACTTCCAAGCCGATTATATTAAGCTCCTCTAAATTTAGCATCGCGGTAAGTGGCGACAAATCCACTGCAACCTCTCCTGTGTAAAACTGACTCTCTAAATATAGCACTTCGATTGCCAAAAAATCTAGCGCCTCGATTGTCCCAGTCTCTTTTCCTAAAGCAGCTCTAATTCTATCTTCTATATACGGATATTCTCCTATTGTGCTAATGTCAAAGTCGCTTTTGCTTGCAATTTGTTCTCTGGCAAGTTCTTCTGGGGTTTTCTCTACAACAACTTCACCTTCTTCAACGACTTGCGCATCTTGCTCTCGTATATCTGTACTTCCACATGCTGAAAAAATTAGCAGAAAAGCCGCAATTATTAGACTTAAATTAAACTTTTCCATAACGCACTCCTTGTCATGTAAATATCTATAATATTCTATTATAGCACAAAAACAAACAAAAAGCAAGAAAATAACAGCCGATTGACTTCAATCAGCTGTTATAACCTAATTTCTTAAACTTTGTAGAGGCGCTGGGATTTGCCCACCTCTGTTAATAAACTTAGACGGCGAATGCTTGTTTAGCTTCATTATAGGACCCGTGCCAAAAAGTCCTCCGAATTCAAGCTCTTCTCCATCTTTTTTTCCGACAGCCGGAACAAGTCTTACTGCTGTGGTCTTTGAATTAATCATACCGATTGCGGCTTCGTCAGCGATAATCGCAGATATAATCTCTGCCGGTGTATCACCGGGCACTGCAATCATGTCAAGTCCGACTGAGCACACCGCTGTCATCGCTTCAAGCTTATCAATTGTAAGCGCGCCCTCTCGTGCCGCTCTAATCATACCGGCATCTTCAGTTACAGGTATGAACGCACCTGAAAGTCCACCAATCCTAGACGATGCCATAACTCCGCCTTTTTTCACGGCATCATTGAGAATTGCGAGTGCCGCCGTTGTCCCATGCCCACCACAGCGCTCAAGTCCGATTTCCTCGAGAATATGTGCGACTGAATCGCCCACCGCAGGAGTTGGCGCTAGCGACAAATCAACAATACCAAATTTTACCCCAAGTCTCTTTGATGCCTCTGTTCCGACAAGTTGCCCCATTCTCGTTATCTTAAATGATGTCTTTTTAATTATATCTGCGATTTCATCAATGCTGCAATCGCCCGCTTTAGAAAGTGCGGCACGCACAACTCCAGGTCCTGAAACTCCAACATTTATCACGCAATCCGCCTCGCCCACACCGTGGAAAGCGCCTGCCATAAATGGGTTGTCCTCAGGTGCAGTGCAAAATACCACGATTTTTGCGGCGCCCATACATTCCTTATCCGCTGTGAGCTCCGCCGCCTCTTTGACAATCTCACCCATGATTTTCACAGCGTCCATATTGATTCCAGCTTTAGTCGAGCCGATATTGACAGAGGAGCAAACAGTCGATGTGGCTTTCATCGCCTGCGGTATTGATTTAATGAGCTCTAAATCTCCTGCCGCAAAGCCTTTTTGCACAAGTGCGCTATATCCACCAATAAAATTGACACCTACTCTATTTGCAGCTTTTTCTAGCGCCACCGCATATTTAACCGCATCGCCACCACTCACCGCGAGCAGCATGGAAATAGGCGTCACTGAAATACGTTTATTTATAATCGGAATTCCAAATTCCTTTTCAAGCTCTTCGCCAACCGACACTAAATTTTGAGCGAGCTTTGTAATTTTCGTATAGATTTTTTCGCATGAGCGCTCAATATTTGTATCAGCGCAGTCAAGGAGCGATATGCCCATCGTGATGGTTCTTATGTCAAGATTCTCATCTTGAATCATCTGTATAGTCTCAAGAATATCATTCTTTTCAATAAATTTCATCTGCCCCTCCTATATCTTATGCATGGAGTCAAAAACGCTTTCATGCATAACATGAATAGACAGCCCCATCTCATCTGCAATTATCTTCATGCTATCGGAAAAATCACCGAGTTTGCAATTCAAATTGCTGATGTCCACCATCATAATCATTGCAAATAAATCTTGCAATATTGATTGTGTGACATCTGTGACATTTGCATTCGCCTTTGCACATTCTGCGGAAACTTTCGCTAAAATCCCCACCATATCTTTCCCCAAAACTGTAATAACCGCTCTCATAACGTCCTCCTTGGCTTGTTTTTATCCATTTAACCATATTTTTAAATAAATTTCAAGTGCTTGTGAAAATAATAGCGATTTAGATAAAAAAACTGGATTATGAGAGCAAATTATTGTAATAGTTTAAGTAGTTTTTACATGCTCAGTCATCTAATGCCATGATAAAAATTATAAAACTACGCTTTTTTTGGCATGAGCACTTCGCATGCAATTTCAACATCAAGATTGCCCCAAATACCCGCTGAAACAGTCACCCTTGCAGGTGCATTTCCCTTTGAGAAAAACTTGCCATATGCCTCGTTAAACTCATCAAAAACTCTGCCCATTGATGACACATAGCAAGTGCATTTAAGCACATCGTCCATTGTCGCGCCAAGTTCTTCGACAAGAGTTTTTATATTTGTCAAAATGAGCGTGGTTTGCTCGCCCACCGAGCCATATACAACATCACCGGTTTTAGCGTCTTCGGACACTTGCCCTGAGATATACGCAATACCTTGCGGCGAAATCACCGCTTGTGGGATAACATCTGATGCTGTTGGTAGCTTGTCTGTTTCAAATACGATTTTTTTCATTTTAATTTCCTCTTTCTTTTTTATTATATAATATATATTATTTCCAACGGTAATTATAGCACTAAATTAGCCAAAAATCAACTGTAATCTCATATATCTTAACAAAAGATTGACATTGATTAATTTATATGCGATAATATATTCTAAGTCAAATTAGTGGAGGAGATATGTATAAAAAAATTAACGATAAAGATGACATTGCTGAACTCTTGGCATGTTGTTGTGACTTCCATGACGCCTGTATTGTCAGCGCAAATTATGAGAGCGGCAGTTTTGTTGACGAAAATTTCGCAATGCACTTCGCCTATGAAAACGGGCACAAGTTGCAACTTGTTTTTCACAGCCAATCAGTTAAGAAGACGATTGAGCTCGTGTTTCTAGGGCTGATTGACTTTAGACTGCATGGTTATGTTGAAAATCACGCGAGAATAATACTTGATGCATTTCTTGGTTTTGATCAAGACGACAATATTTGTTTTGCCGACAGCGCTGATTTTAATTTGCAAGAGCACGAAAGCAACCACTCAGTTACATATGCCATTGCGAAATCACTTAAATGGCGTGTTATTAATTAGGAGGACAGAAATTGGATTTATTACTTAGCTACGGGACACTTACCGCCGCTGTTATCACTTTGGTCGCAGTCGTCACAATTTTAATCACACAAAAAAAGAATTTGATGAAGGAACAAAAAACAGGTTTGTACTTAATTTTAGCTGCAAT
>CAYJIE010000033.1:15877-23776 GCA_964370145.1 uncultured Oscillospiraceae bacterium | reverse complement strand
CCACGGAATAGACATCGGTGGTGGCGCCGCCCACATCAAGTGCGATTAGCTCACCCACGCCCTTTTCCTGCTCAGTGCCGCTTGCAAACAGCGTTGCCGCCGCCATAACGGCTGAGGGGGTTGGCATGATGATGTCGGTTACAAGCTCTGTGACTTGTGTAAAACCCTTTGCTTTCACAATCTTGTCGAGAAAAATCTCTCGGATTTTATCCTGCGCAGGTTTCGTGTTCAGCTCTCCAAACTTTGGCATGACATTTTCTGTGATGAAACATTCACGCCCAGACAAAATGTTTTTGCACTCTTGTGCCGCTGTGCGGTTTCCTGCAATGACCACAGGGAAATTTGTCGTGCAGCGTGCAATCATTTTTGCGTTGTGCAAAATACAGGCACTGTTTCCGCCGTCCGTGCCGCCTACGAGTAAAAAGATTTCAGGCTTTAATAAATCTGTCAGCTCAACATCGTCAATGGTCATCTCATGTGAAAATGAGCGGAGCAACTTTGCTCCTGCGCCAAGTGCCGCCGTTTTTGCCGCTTGCGCTGTCAAACTTGGGACAAGTCCCGAGGCAATCATGCGCAGTCCGCCTGCGGCTGAAGAACATGCAAATGTGTTTGCAAATGTGATATCGCCGATTTCTTGGCGGAGAAGTTCCACCGCATTGTCCATGCCCTCTTTTATATCGGTAGCAACTGTCGTCGGGCTTGCGGCTGTGCCGAGAATTTCTTCCCTCTCCTCGTCAACGGCGCATACTTTTGTATAGGTACTTCCAAAATCGACAAGCAATGTCTTCATGTCAACCTATTCTCCTAAATCCTCTTTTAAGCACTCCACAGTTATAGCAGGGTCTGTGCCAGGCCCGAATACCCTGTTGAAGCCCATCGCTAGGAAACGCTTTTCAACTTCGTCAAATGGCTGTTTTCCTACAACGATATTGCCGCCGACATATAGCAAAATGTCTCCGATATTTGCCTCGTGGCATTTGTCACGCAGTCCTGTGCAATCAAGCTCTCCATGCCCGTATAGGGAGGATACGATAATTGCATCGGCACTTGTCTCGATAGCTGCCTCAATGAACTCCTCTTGCGAAACCATGACACCGAGATTTGTCACCTCATATCCGGCCTCTTGAAATACCATGTTTAAGATTTTGTTTCCGACGGTGTGGACATCAGCTCCAATTACACCGATTATAAGTTTTTTTGCCATAATTCCTCCGTTATTTACATTTTTTACTCAGTAAGATGCATGGAATTTACGATAAGACACAGAAAGCACCCCGATATAAAATCAGGGGTGTTCAGACTTTCAAAAAGTCTGAACCCTTGCGAGGGGTGATTCGCAAATGTCCCTTTATGGGAAATTTGCTATAAAATAACGGCATCGGACTTCACTGAAGTCCGTTTGAAACCTGATGTTTCCGCCCCGTTGCCCCCCCTTCTTCCGAATTTTTGGCTTCGGCAGAAAGGTTTTTTAACACAGAAAGCACCCCGATATAAAATCGGGGTGCTTTTTCTATATTGTCTGGGCGGGTTTGTCACCGTTTGTCTGTATCATGTCGTATACCCCATCAAATCACTGGCATAATAACCATGTTTAAGTTCGTGTAATTATACCATAAGAGTTGTGTATATTTCAATAATAAACCATGGAAAATATATTTTTCACTTACAAAAATATAGTATTTGTTTTGGCAGTATTGCACATGGAAAAACTCTTGACTTAAATAGTTGTTAACAAACTATTCAAATTCTGCCTTTATACTGCGTAAAAACAGGGTTGTGAGCTCCTCTTTTGGGTCATTTCCAAGATATACTATATTATATAGAGCCTTGGAGATCGGCAAGTCAACACCGAGTTCCTCTCCAAGCTTTACCATTGCGGCGCAAGTTGCAACACCTTCGCTTAGTTTATCCTGCTTTTTGCCCTGCGCAAACAGCTCACCAAAGCGACGATTATTCGAGTGAGGTGAAAACAATGTCGCCTCATAGTCGCCAAGATGGCACAGCCCATATGCCGAGAGTTCATCAGCCCCAAGTGCTTTCATCAGCCTTGCGACCTCTCGTGCACCCCTCGCCATGAGAGCTCCCTTGAGGCTCTCGTAACCAAAGCCATCGAGGATACCTGCGCCGATGCCGATGACATTTTTTGCCGCCGCTCCAATTTCAGTGCCCACAAGGTCGTGACCTTTGTATAGTCTTAGTAAATCACTGCTCAAATTTTGCGCAATTTCCGCTGTGAGTGCGGCGTCGGCACTGTCAACGACCATAACTCCCGATATGCCTGCGACAAAACTCTGCGCATGTCCAGGGCCTGCCAAAACTGCAAGCCTTATGTCTTGGTCAATGCTCTCACGCATGACAACGGACAGCCTTTTACCGCTTGATTCCTCAAGCCCTTTCATGCACAACAAAAAAGTTTTTCCCGCCAGCTTTTCTTCGTTAAGCACTGCGGCAAAACTGCGAAGTGCCTGCGCTGAAATTGAAATTATACAAAAATCAGAATGGTTAAGTGCCTCTCGTAAGTCTGTTGTTGTGCGAAGTGAATTTGGCAAAGTTAAATATTCATTTTTGCGCTCCTTGAATAACTTTTGCGTGATTTCAGAGCTCTCGCGCCCCCACATCAGCGTGTCATGACCGCTTGTCGCCGCATACCACGCTAGAAAGCTGCCCCAACGCCCCGAGCCCAAAACAGTTATTTTCATATTGTGTTCTCCTTGATTTACTCGGATTTGTCACTCTCGTCAGTGTCGCCGTTGGTATCGTTACCATCGTCGTTGCCATCGTCGTTGACACTAGCATCTTCAACGATAGGCTCTACAAATTCGATGTCAGAGTCCTTGTCGATGACGCAAAACCACATTTTGCCTCGTAGAACTTCGAGCTCCTCGCCGTCTGCGGTTGAGAATTCATAGAAACTGCTGTCATTTTCTTTTTCCCATTTAATTGGGATTTTATAGCCCTGCGTCAGATAATATCCATTTCCGCTACCGCTAGTTACGACATCTTGGCGCCCCTCGGTGTCACCCGGAACAGGACTGACATCAGTTTGAATGATAAAGATATTATCAGTGGTGATTTGCTCGCCTGTGTTGTTGTCGATATGCTCTTTGCCAAACTGATATCTCTCGTAATTCTTGTTAGCCTCGTTGTACTTAAATGTTGCGGCATAGCTTGTTGAAAATTCAACCATGACTTCATTGGCATTGCCAATTTCATTGACATTGTCAATTTCATTGACATTGTCAATTTCATTGACAAAATTGAAGAACACATCGTCCGCCACGTCTTCTTCGATTTCTGTGCGGACATTCATTGATTCAAAACCTGCAAAGAGTTTCTCACCGGTGGTCATTGCAGAATGTTCATATCCCATATCGAGCATTCTGTCCGCATCCCTATAATAGAGAGCGGCGTCCACCGTGCCATTAATTCCGTCCTGCGTATCAAGCCCGTTCGACTTTATGTATTCATATGCCTGCGGACTGCCGCCATAGTGCACGATGATCGGGTCAAATGGGCGCACCACCTTCATGTAATAGTCGCGCATTGAGCGCACGGAGCCGAGGCTCTCGATGTCCGCGTAGTCGTAGAACACGCCGATAAATCTGGTGATTGGAGGCTCTGCGAGCATCTCAAATATCAGATCATATTCGCTAATGCCCTCTTGCGGCGTCGCAATTTTAATGTTGTTTAGCATGATTGCAATTGGGCGTGCTAGCTCATATTCAAGTGACATTTCAAGCCCTGTCAACGGATTTTCAATGCCCTTTGGCTCGGGCTCCGGTTCAGGCTCCGGCGTTGGGGTTGGTTCAGGGGTCGGTGTTGGCTCCACGACATCGCCGCCCGTTGTGGTGTCGTCGTCGCTATTACATGCCACGAGCGTCAGTGTCATCATTAAAATGAGCGCCATAAGTAAAATGCTTTTCAGTGATTTTTTCATGTTGTTGTCCTTTTGTCTTCCTTTTGCGTACTTTTATTTATGACATAGCCGTATGCTGCTTGCTTTGTCATTGTTATGACCATTACTTTCTGTATGTTTTGAGCGCTTTTGCCCTCGGGATTATAATTGGCAAAATTTCGGTCACCTTTTGACCGAAAAGCACAAAACTACAGTTTGAAAAATTTATTTTTCAAACTTGGCTAGCCTCTGCCATCTGGCAAAATTTCAATCCAATATCCGTCGGGGTCATTGATGAAATACAGACCCATGGCGGTGTTTTCATAGCAGATGCAACCTGCCTCTTTATGGAGCTTATATGCGCTGTCATAGTCCTGTGCCGACACTGCAAAATGCGTTTCATTGTCGCCAAGATTATATGCGCCTTCCTTATCCCTTAGCCATGTGAGCTCAAGCTTAAATTGCTTATCCTCGTCGGAGAGAAAGCAAAGCCTAAATGAGCCATCTTTGGCAACAGTTTCCTTCACAAGTTCAAAGCCAAGCATATTTTTATAAAACTCAAGGCTTTTCTCCATGTCGCAAACATTGATGTTCATATGTTTAATTGTAAATTTCATCTCTTATCCCCTTTAATTTTATTTCTGTGCGCTTTCGCCGCTTGCTCGGCTTTGTTTTCGCCAAAATTATAGTAGATGCTATCTTTTATTTCATCGGGAAGATATTGCTGATGGACATAGGAATGTTCAAAGGCGTGGGGATATTGATATCCCTGTCCTCGTCCGAGCTTCTTTGCACCGCCATAGTGGCTGTCCTTTATATGCGGCGGAATGTCGCCGAATTTGCCACTCCTTATGTCAGCGAGTGCGCTGTCAATTGCAAGATATGCGCTGTTTGATTTGGGCGCTGTCGCAATTAAAATCACGGCATTGGCAAGAGGTATTCTCGCCTCGGGCATCCCAAGCTCCCTAGCACTGTCACAGCAGGCTTTCACAATCGGGATTATATTCGGATAGGCAAGCCCGACATCCTCTGCCGCCGTCACTAACATTCTGCGACATGCGGACAGCATATCGCCGCCTTCGAGCAGGCGTGCGAGATAGTGGATAGCCGCATTTTCATCACTGCCGCGCAGTGACTTTTGAAAGGCTGACAAAATGTCATAATGACTGTCGCCGTCTCTATCAAAGCGAAGTGCAGACTTCTGCGATATATTAGACGCATCTTCAATTGTGATTGTTCCCCTCGCCGCAAGCGTGAGAAATTCCACGGCGTTGAGCGATTTTCTGACATCGCCGCCGCAGGATTTAGCAATATATTCCACAACGCCGTCTTCCACTTGGAAGTCCTTGTTGCGTGTCTCTTTTATATAGTCGAATGCTCGTTGCACCGCAGGTGCAATGTCGCAAGCCTCGAGCGGCTTAAATTCAAAGACAGTCGAGCGACTCAAAATAGCAGGGTATACATAAAAATAGGGGTTTTCCGTTGTGGAGCTTATGAGCGCAATACGTCCGCTCTCAATAACTTCAAGCAGGCTCTGTTGCTGCTTTTTTGAAAAATATTGTATCTCGTCGAGATAGAGCAAAACGCCATTTGTCGCATATAGCGAGCTCGCTGTCTCAATCGCATGTTTGATATCCGCGGTGGACGCCTGTGTCGCATTTAGCTTGACTAAACTGCGACTCGTGTTCCTTGCGATGATGTCGGCAATTGTGGTTTTGCCCACTCCGGGCGGACCGTAAAACACCATATTCGGGATATCGCCGCTTGTAACTGCACGGCGAAAAACGGCATCTTCAGCAAGGAGATGCCTCTGCCCTAAGACCTCATCGAGCGTCTTAGGGCGCAATTTATCTGCAAGTGGCTGCATATTAATACAGCGCTCTCTTTGAGCAAATCGCTTCGACAGAGCGGATTACTTCGTCCTTTGTACCCTCATAGTCGCTCGCAACAAGTTTCATAAGTCTTGCGACTTCGACCATGTCCTCTTCGATAAAGCCCCTTGTTGTAACCGCCGCTGTACCAACTCTTATGCCGCTTGTCACAAATGGGCTCTCAGGGTCATTTGGAATTGAGTTTTTATTGACGGTAATTCTCACTTCGTCAAGATTGTTGGCAAACTCCTTGCCTGTCAGCTTAAACGGACGCAAGTCCACAAGGCTTAAGTGGTTGTCTGTGCCGCCTGATACGAGTGAGAAGCCCTCTGCAAGAAGTGCCTTTGCGAAGGCTTTGGAGTTTTTCACAACTTGCTCGCAATATGTCTTGAACTCGGGTTGCATCGCCTCTGCAAAGCACACCGCCTTCGCCGCGATGATGTGCATGAGTGGGCCGCCTTGATTTCCAGGGAAAACTGATTTGTCCACCGCTTTTGCATGTTCTGCTTTGCACAAAATCATGCCGCCACGAGGACCACGCAAGGTCTTATGCGTTGTCGTTGTGACGATGTCCGCATATGGCACGGGGCTCATGTGATGACCTGTCGCAACAAGTCCTGCGATATGCGCCATGTCCACCATGAACAGCGCATCAACGCTTTTTGCGATGTCGGCAAAGCGTGCAAAGTCAATTTCACGAGGATATGCCGACGCACCGGCAACTATCATCTTCGGTTTATGCTCTTTTGCAAGCTTTTCAACAGCGTCATAATCGATATGCTGTGTCACTTCGTCAAGACCATATGGCACGAAGTTGTAATTGATGCCCGATGCATTTACGGGGCTACCATGTGTGAGATGTCCGCCTTGCGACAAGTTCATGCCAAGCACAGTGTCACCATGCTTTAGGAATGCAGAATATACCGCCATATTAGCCTGTGCGCCGCTGTGCGGTTGCACATTTGCATGCTCTGCGCCAAACAGCTTTTTAGCTCTTTCAATGGCAATTGTTTCAGCCACATCGACAAATTCGCAGCCGCTGTAATATCTCTTACCTGGGTATCCCTCCGCATATTTATTCGTGAGTGGTGAGCCCATTGCAGCCATCACCGCCTCAGATACGAAGTTTTCGCTGGCAATAAGCTCGATGTTGCTCTGCTGGCGTTTTAGCTCCTTCTCCATTGCGGCACCAATTTCCGCGTCAAATTTTTTTACCGTTTCAATACAGTTCATATATAACCTCCGTCTTGATTTTTTAACAATTTATATGTATAATCATGTCATGAGTTATATTATATATGTTTTGCACGATAAAATCAATATGTTTTTATGCAAAAAGGGAGTTAAGTTATGACAAAAAAGCAAAGGGCACTTGAAATTATTCCGATTTTAGAGGGGAAGTACCCTGAGGCGTTGTGTAGCCTTGACTATGAAAAGGACTACGAACTCCTGTTTTCCGTGCGGCTTGCCGCGCAATGTACGGACGCTCGTGTCAATATTGTCGCCAAGGATTTATATGCGAAATATCAAAGCCTTGAAGATTTTGCCAATGCGGACATAACGGAGCTCGAGGGCATCGTAAGGCCCTGCGGATTTTATCGTACAAAGGCGAAGGATTTAAAAGAGACGGCGGCGCTCCTCCTTTTGCACCATAATGGCAAGGTGCCCTCGACAATGGAGGAACTGCTTGCGTTAAAGGGTATTGGGAGAAAGACTGCCAATTTGATTTTAGGGGATATATACGGACAGCCGGCGATTGTATGCGACACGCATTGCATAAGAATAACAAATCGATTGGGGCTTGCAGAGGGCACCGACCCATATAAGGTGGAGTTGCAATTGCAAAAGGTGCTCCCGCCCGATAAATCGAGCGACTTTTGTCATAGGATGGTGCTATTTGGGCGTGAGATTTGCAATGCTCGCTCGCCAAAATGCGAGGAATGTCCACTTCGGGCGCTGTGCAAAAACAAGGGGGCGGTCAAGCAAAAAAAGACGAGCGATAAACAAGCGAAGAAAACAAAGTAGTATGGAGTAAATGATAAGCTGCGACAGGTGGTGCACGCACAGTTTGCCGTGGCTTTGTAAAAAAGATGTGAATAATTGTAAACAATGCGTTTTTATCGCAAAAAAGAC
>CAYJIE010000033.1:7079-15777 GCA_964370145.1 uncultured Oscillospiraceae bacterium | reverse complement strand
TTTGTAAAAAAGATGTGAATAATTGTAAACAATGCGTTTTTATCGCAAAAAAGACTTGATTTTTACAAATACTTATGTTAATATGATGATGAAGTAGTGTCCGCTACTTCGCTATGGCATGTGAACTTGGAAGGAGTGAAGTATATGAGTATAAATGCTATTGGAAATTCAGAGCTCAGTTTTGCTCAGTATGCGCAAACAATAGTCACGTCCTCAATGACGACGGCAAGGGAGCGCCAACAGGAAGAAATCATTGCAGCAGGCTTGCAAAAAAGTGCCAGCTCACAGCGATATTCCAGAGATAGAGTGATGCTTTCAAATTCATATGGGTTTGAGGGATATACATCTTCTGATGACTACTCAAAGTTCACAGCGACGAACAATCCTGCAAAAACAGCTGTGATGAACAGTGTTGCGGCAAAAGTTGCAAGACCTGTTGAAGAATCAGAGGAGAGCGACACAGATAACACTACGGGCGAGACGACAGCGCCAGATGGCACAACGTCAACACCGTCAGTGTCAATGCCAAATTTTGAAGAGCTTACAACATTTGATTATAATAAGTATGCGAAGGATATCGTTGACGACATCATGAATAAACCGTCCGACGACGAAGAATCTTTGAATGCAAGAATTGCTGAAATTGAGACATATGCCAAAGATTTTGTCTCAAAGAACATTACACAATATGTCAATAACTATGCCAGCCAAAACCAAATGGCGGCAATGCTTGCAATGATGTAAAATTGCTTGCAAGGAACTGACCTTCTGCTGTGTTTGAGGGTTTTGACCTATGGGCTTTGCCGCAGGTCGCACCATCCTCATGCTCGGTTTTAGGAATATAAATGAAAGCACATAAGTGCGAAAGGTGAAAAATGCTAAAAGACAAAAAGACCGCCATTATCGAGGCGAACAGAAACCATGAGACTGACACAGGCTCACCAGAAGTGCAAATTGCGATTCTCACATCGAGAATTAACCATCTCAATGAGCATCTCAAAGTAAACCACAAGGACCACCACAGCCGCAGAGGACTGCTAAAGATGGTTGGTGCGAGACGCCGCCTGCTCAACTACTTGCAAAAAGTTGAAATTGAGCGTTACAGAGCGATCATCGCAAAACTCGGTATCAGAAAGTAATAACAAGGGCGTTAAAACCCTTCTTATACCACTAAAAAAGTCCCGCAAGGGACTTTTTTAGTTTGTGGTCGTATTTTGTATTTAGTTTTACAGCACAGAAAGCAATTGTGCTGTTGCAAATAATCACAGTTTCACATCAGTGGGTGGATTTATATAATGTCTGCGGCAAGTCGGGTGATAGTGTTCAGATGCCTCTGCTTTTGTGTCGCCGACCTCAACGATGTTGCCACTGTAAACGGGCTTTCCGTTTACAATTCGCAAATTCATTGTCGCTTTTCTATCACAGAAAACACAGACATTTTTGATTTCTTCAATGCTGTCCGAATAGTACAGCAAGGCGGTGGAGCCCTCGAAGAGTTTACCCGGCTGATATGAATTTTTTAATCCATAGCAAATGACGGGGATATTTAACTCGTCAACAATTCTAACGAAGCCAAGAATTTGAGCCTCGGATAAGAATTGTGATTCATCGACAAGAATGCACTTTAATTTTGAGCTTTCATGCTCTTTTTTAACTAGCTCATATGTATCACTGTCATGAGCAAGCTCTGTGCAAGGTTGCTCAATTCCAAGGCGGCTGACAAGCACACCTGTGCCAAAGCGGTCATCCACCGCAGGTTTTAGCAAGAGAACTCTGCCTCCGAGCTTTTCGTAATTATACGCCACCATGAGCAAATTTGCGGTTTTTGCGGAGTCCATTGCCCCATAACGATAGTAGAGTTTTGCCATGTTGTCCCCCTTAGGTTTTGTTTTCTTATATTGTAACATAACATTCACATAAAATACAGAGTTATTTTTGATTTTATTATTGTTTTTTGCAAAAAACTTTGATATAATTACTTGAACATGCGAAATAACGCAAAGGGAGAGCTTTATGAAGCAATTAATTGTAGCTGTTGATGAAAACAGCTTTGTTCTTGAGCAAATTAAACAAAGTCTTTTTGATAAATATGATGTGGAAGCTTTCATAGATGGCAGAGAGGCGATTGAATTTGTTGAAAACAATGATGTCGACTTGGTTATTTTAGATATAGCGATGAAGAGCCATGACGGCTTTGACATATACCGCAAGCTGAGAAAAATTGAGGGCATGGAGGAGCTTGGGATATTGTTCTTATTGGATACATATGATGAGTCGATTATCCTAAAATCCTACGAAATGGGAGCGGCGAACTGCCTAATCAAACCATTTGTGCCGCAGATTTTTGAAAAGAGCATCGGTGTGCATATGGAGCTTGCGCGCCAGAAGAAAAAGCTCGAGAAATATGCGCAGGGACTTGAAACTCTAGCCTATACAAAAATTAATGAGCTCTATCAAATGCATGGTGCGCGCACACATCAAGAACTTGACAACGCAATCAAAACAGAGGCACCGTCGATGATGTCTATGTACACGGACATCATTATAACAGCGCTGGCAAAACTTATTTATACACATGACAAGAATATAAAAGAGAATATCGAGCGCACACCGAAAATTATGGAAATTCTCGCAAAGGCGTGTCTTGCTAGCGGAAGATTCGATGATGAATTAGACGAGGATAAAATTGAAACGATCGTTGCAGTAACACCGATACATGATATTGGGCATATAGCTATTAGTGAAAAAGTGCTCAGTTGCGATGGCAAAATGAGCCGTGAGGATTTTGAGATGATGAAAAGCCATGTAGACAAGGGCGTTTCGTTGATTATGGAAATTGCAGAGGAAATCCCGAACAATAAATATATTGAAACGGCGTTAGCTATGGTGAAATATCATCATGAGCACTTTGATGCAAATGGCTACCCCGACGGAGTGTCCGGCGAGGATATCCCGATTGAGGCAAGGCTGATGCGCGTGGTGGATATATACGATGCGGTGATTAGAGAGCGTGCTTACAGACCGGCGCTTAGTCATGAGGAGGCGCTCGCAATTATAAACGAGGGCTCGGGCGAGATTTTCGACCCGAATATTATTGAAGTATTTAATGAGATTTCAGAAGATATACAGAATTTGATTATGTCAAAGGCATAAACTTGTTAACATGACCGGAGGGCCATATGGTAAACTTAACCATTGAAGATTTAAAACGAATTATAAAGATTGGAACAATGCTGTCGTCAGAGAGCAATATTAATAAATTGCTCAATGCGATTTTGACAGAGGCACGCAAAATCACGAATTGCGACGCCGGAACTTTGTATCTTGTCAATGAAAAGCAACTTGTGTTTACTGTAATGCACAATGACACGATGAAATCATATTCAGGAGTGGACGGCAATCCGCCGACACTTCCGCCTGTTCAACTCCTTAATGAGGACACCTTGCCAAATCTTGAAAATGTTTCTGCCTATGTTGCAAACAATGCAAAAGCGGTTATCATTGACGATGTTTATAATGCGGAGAAGTTCAACTTCGAGGGGACAAAAAAATATGATGAGATGACTGGGTATCGGACGATGTCCATGATTGTCTTGCCGTTGCGCAACAGCTATGCTGAGGTTATCGGCGTGTTGCAGCTAATCAACGCAAAAAATCAAGCTGGGGAAACTGTTCCTTTTGAGTCAAATAATATTGAAATTGTAAAATCGCTGTCGTCACAGGCGGCAATTGCGGTCGCAAATGTTAAATATCTCGAGGAAATCCACTCGCTGTTCCGCTCCTTTGTCGTAACGATGACAAAGAGCATAGACGAGCGCTCACCATATACGGCAAACCACACGAAGAAAATCGCAGAATTTGCGGAAAAACTCGTGGATTACGGAATTGAAAACAATAAGTTGGATATAGACAGGCGTGAGGGTGGTCAAGTCGTCATGGCGGCATGGCTGCACGATGTCGGAAAAATTGCCACGGACCTTAGCGTTATGGATAAGATGACAAGGCTTGGAACGATGACAGAGCCTGTGAAAGAAAGACTATATATGATTGCTCAGCAAAAAGAGCTTGTGCATATTAAGGGCGAGATTTCTGCTGAGGAATTTGAGACCCTTAAGGCAGAGCTCGTCGAGCTTGACGGGCTTATCGACCACGCAAACGCGACAGGATTCATGGAAGATGACATCATTGAAAGAATTGAGGAGCTCGGCGAGCGCACATATATAAATCGAGATGGTGAGAGTGTGAATTGGCTAAGTGAATTCGAGATTAAGAATCTTAGCATCAAAAAAGGCACGCTCACTGCGGATGAGAGAAAAATCATGGAGCATCACGTCGTCTCCACCGCGAATATCCTTGAGAATATCAAATTTACAAGAGAGTATGATAAAGTTGCGGAGTATGCATCGTCTCACCATGAATTCCTCGATGGCTCGGGATATCCAAAGGGGCTTAAGGCACATGAGCTGTCTCAAGGACAGAGAATTCTCACGGTGCTTGATATTTTTGAAGCACTGACGGCGATGGATAGACCATATAAAAAGGGGATGCCAGTTGAGAAGGCACTCTCGATTTTGGATGCCATGGTGCGTGAAGGCAAAATCGATGAGCATATAGTTGAGTTGTTGAAAGAGAGTAAAATTTGGGAGAGTTAATGAAAATTAAAGTTGCGATGGTGTCGCTGGGATGTCCAAAAAACCTAGTTGACGCAGAGAGAATGACTGCAGTGTTGCAAAATCGCTTTGAAGTTTTGGGTGATGTTTTGGGCAGTGATGTTGTAATCATCAACACCTGCGGATTTATTGAAAGCGCAAAACAAGAGGCGATAGACGTTATATTTGAGATGGGTGCGCTAAAGGCGAATGGCGAAATCCGTGGCATTGTGGTCACGGGATGTCTTGCAGAGCGCTATAAAGAGGAGCTTGCGGAGCTGCTACCTGAAGTTGATGCTTTTGTGGGAGCAGGGAGTATATTTAATATTGAAGAGGCGGTCATTGCGGCGAACAAAAATGAGCGCTATATGAGCTATCTGCCGATGTGCGATTTGGAACTTGGTGGAAAGAGAGCACTCGGAACGCCTTTTTACACCGCCTATCTTAAAATATCTGATGGCTGTGACAATCGCTGTGCTTATTGTGCAATTCCGCTAATTCGTGGGGATTTGCGCAGTCGCCCGCTCGAGGATTTGCTCGAGGAGGCAAAAGAGCTTGCAAGCGGCGGCGTGCGTGAGATTATTCTCGTGGCACAGGACACGACGGTATATGGCAAGGATATTTACGGAGAGGCGAAAATCTGCGAACTGATTCGTGGAATTGCCAAAATTGAGGGAATAGAGTGGATTCGACTGCTGTATTGCTATCCTGATAAGATAAGCGAAGAGCTGTGCGATCTGTTCGAGTTTGAGAAAAAGCTATTGCCATATATTGATTTGCCACTGCAACACGCAAGCGATCATATGCTGTCGTCCATGAACAGAAAAGGTGGAGCCTCACTTCTTAGAACAGTGCTCACAAGGCTTAGAAAAATCCCTGATATGTGCATTAGAACGACATTTATATGCGGATTTCCCGGAGAGACAGAGCAAGACCATGAAATTCTCATGGACTTTGTAAGAGATTTCAAATTTGATAGAATGGGCTCTTTTGCCTTCTCGAAAGAGGAGGGGACAGCGGCGTTCCATATGGGAAATCAAATTGACGAAGCGGTTAAAATTGCAAGGGTTGCGGATATAATGAAGTTGCAAGAGGGCGTATCAAAGGAGATCAACAAAAGTCTTGAGGGTAGGAAAATGACGGTACTTGTCGAGGGATTTGATGCGGAGATCTCGCATTACTTTGGACGTAGCTATCGTGACGCACCTGATATTGACGGAACGGTGTATTTTTATTTACCTGAAACATTCAACGGCAAAGAGCCTGCCATTGGCGAATTTGTTGAAGTTTTGATAAAGAGTGTGGAAGACCATGATCTCTTTGCAGTGATTACAACGCAGTAATGAGTATATAAAAAGTATAAATAAAGCATAAATATGAAATCCCCCCGACTTGTCGGGGGGATTTTAACGTGTCAAAAAACCTAGCTACCAAAGTAAAAAATTCGGAAGAAAGGGGGGACGGGGCGGAAACATCAGGTTTCAAACGGACTTCAGTGAAGTCCGATGCCGTTATTTTAGAGCAAATGAACCACAAATGGTGCATTTGCGGATTGCCCTCGCAAGGTTTTAGACTGCAAAAAGTCCATTAGGACCTTTTTGCAGTCTAAAATCCCCCCGACTTGTCGGGGGGATTTTATGATTGTAGATTTAAATGATAAAGAACGGCTACACAATGTCAAATTCATCAGCCAGTCTCTCCACAAACATTGCGGACACTTGGTTAAATTCTTCCTCTGTCTCAATTTCGACAAGTACATCACCCTCGTCGCCCTGTTTGATTTGCATGAGGACGAGTTGACCTGCCTCATCGCTATCCTCCTCATCTTCATCAGCAGGAATGAGCGCAACAAAAATCTTGCCATTATGCTCCACTGTGTCAATGTGAATAAATTCGATTTCATTTCCGTCCTCGTCGATGAGGGCGATGATTTTCTCCTCTTGCTCTTCTTGTGGTAAATTGTTGTTCTCCATATCGGCTCTCCTTATTTCTTAAATGTTAATTAGTAAATTGCGTTTCACAGATGCTTATTTAGTAAAAGCTACTTTTTGAATACTTCTTTTGATAAATCTTCCACTAAATGGTCAGCGTTCCCATATTCAATCAAGGTGATATTGCCATCGTCATCAATTTCATATGTCGAAACGGAAGTATTCCTCGCCCAGTCGTACTCAGTGAGTTTTCTGTCGGAGTCGGTGGCATACCTTGCGAAAAGGCGAATGGGTGCGCCATGTGTAGCCACCGCAATCGTGCCGCCCTTGTGTTTTGCAGCAATCTCTTTAAGTGCCACAACCACTCTTTTCTCGAGATCATCAAAACTCTCACCGCCCTCAAAACGCACGCTGTAAGGGTCATTATACCAATTTTCGATTTGCTCGGGATACATCTTTTTTATATCGGTCCACAGCATGTCTTCCCATGAGCCAAAAGAAATCTCCTGTAAATCATCACAGAGATTAATTTCAAAATTTCGCACACCATTTATAGCTTTCGCTGTCTTATGCGCTCGTATAAGCGGGCTTGAATAAATCGCAGTTAGTTCGATGTCCGCCATGCGTTTCTCCAGTGCGGCGAGCTGTTTCTCGCCGTCTTCGGTGATGTCGTGATTTGAGCGCCCTTGCATGCGCCCCTGTGCATTGCCCACTGATTCGCAATGCCTAATTAAATACAATGTGGTCATAATTGTTTCGCTTCCCGTCCCTATCTTTCTATTTTTCTAGTCCCTGTAAACTCGTTTTATGCAGTCGAGTTGCTCCCACTGCATTGCTTCAAACACTTTTTGGATATCGCCAACAGATTCTCCGCTCCAACCATATGAGCCAAAGGCAAGCCCGATGCGCTTTTTCGGTGCAAGCCCCTTGCAATATGTGAGGAAGGAGGCGACAGTTGGCAGTATCCCACGATTGAGCGTGGACGAGCCGACTGCGATATATTTCGCATCGATGACAGCTGCCATAACGGTGCTGACATGGGTAACTTTTAAGTCGAAAACCGACACTTCAAAGCCTTTTTTCGTATACTCCTCGCAGAGTTCATATGCCAGTAGCCTTGTTGAGCCCCACATGGAATCAAAGGCGATGACCATTTTTTTATCATCTGTCTCATGATTAGCATATGAGCGGTATTTCTCAATCACATCATTTATATTACTTCGCCAAATGAGACCATGAGCAGGTGCAATCATGTCAAGTTCGCAGTGCTCAAGCGACTTTAGCACATTGTGTACTTGCGAGCCAAGCGGCATGATAATATTAGCGTAGTAGTCAGAGACCCTCGACATTGTTTTCTTCAGCCCCACCTCGTCGACAAAGCGCTCAGGCGTTGCGATATGCTGTCCAAAGGCATCGTTTGAGAACAAAATCTTGTTCTCACGACAATAGGTCACCATGTTGTCAGGCCAGTGAACCATCGGTGTCGCAATGAAATCAAAATTATATTTTCCGGTGCAAATGCTGTCTCCCGATTTCACTTTTACAAAGGGGAGAGGGCACTCGCCATAGTAACTTTTAAGGCTTTTTTCACCTGCAACCGTTGCGTAGACAGTGGCTTTTTTGCACAATTCATACACAGTGGGCATCGCGCCGCTGTGGTCGGGCTCTGCATGATTTGAAATTATCACCTCGATATCTTCAATATTGCAGACCTCTTTGATATTGGCAACAAGCTCCGCTGAAAAAGCCTCTTTTACAGTGTCAATTAATGTTATTTTCTCATCAAGTACAATATATGCATTATAAGTTGCGCCAAAGGGCGTGAGATAGCCGTGAAACTCCCTCACATCATAGTCAACGGCGCCAACGGAATATACATTATCGGCAATTTTAACAGCTGGCATATTATTCTCCTAAAATATTACGGGGGGAGTACATATGCACCCCCCGAATTGTATTACTTATTTTTCTTCTTCAAAGAGATCCTTACCTACTCCGCAAAGTGGGCAGAGGTAATCTTCAGGTAAATCTGCAAATGCAGTGTTTGGTGCAATATTGTTATCGGGCTCGCCGGCAGACGGATCGTAAACATACCCACAAACGGTGCAGACATGGTTT
>CAYJIE010000033.1:0-7069 GCA_964370145.1 uncultured Oscillospiraceae bacterium | reverse complement strand
AGTAAAGTTAATATACACAAATGTCGACAATTGTACATCTGCATGTATAGATTATATCCAAATAGTGCTAAAAATACAACAACAAATTGTTAATTTTAGAACATTGCATTCACAATGTATCTAAATTTACATTTAACTATTTCTCGAAATACTCCTTGATTACAGCGATTGCACTGTCAATATCCGACCTTGTGACACCATGGTGAGTGACAAAGCGAAGAACACCAGCCGCATCACCATATGCCCCTTCGCTCGGATTGATTTTAATACCGCGCTCAAGCAGAAAGCTGTCTAGCTGTGCCACTTTTTCAAGAGGCTGTTTGAATTTGAAGAAAATCATATTAATATGAATTGCAGATTTGTCAAGCTCAACATAGCCAAGCTCAAGGAGCTTATCCGCAAAATATAGCGCATTTTCATGGTCATCTCTTAATCTGCCCCTCATGCTGTTCAGTGCGACAATACCTGCCGCCGCAATGATGCCCGATTGACGCATGGCACCGCCAAGCGTTTTGCGGTGCTCAATCGCTGTTTCGATGAAGTCGTGCTTGCCTGCAATAATCGCACCGACAGGAGCGCACAGCCCCTTGGAGATACAAAATGTTACAGAGTCAAAATGTTTTGCAACTTCGCTTGCGTCGCAGTTTAGATAGCTAGTGGCGTTAAAAAGCCTAGCGCCGTCAAGATGAGTTGCAATGCCTGCCTCTTTAGCGATGCTTGACACCTCTGCCATATACGAAAGCGATGTCACACGCCCATTGCTAAGTGCATTTTCAAGGCAAATTAGCGAAGTTTTCGGATAGTGCAAATTTTTAGCCCTTATCGCCGCTTTGAGTTTTGTTATATCAATTGTGCCGTCTTTGGTTTCGATTGAGCGTGGCATAACTTGCGAGAGTGCTGACACTGCCGCCCTCTCATGTTGGACGATGTGAGCTTCTGCCTCGCAGATTATCTCCTCGCCTCGCCTTGTGTGTGCCATGATGCTAATTTGATTGCCCATTGTGCCACTGGGCACGAAAATTGCCGCTTCCATGCCAAGGATTTTTGCGGACAGCGCTTCAAGCGCTTTTACCGTCGGGTCGTCCCCATAGATATCGTCGCCGACTTCTGCATTCGCCATCGCGGTGCGCATCTCCTGTGTCGGCAAGGTGGTTGTGTCACTCCTAAGGTCGATATATCTCATTTTCATGTTCTCCTATATTCCAAGTTTTTGTTTGCAAGTCCTAAATGCATCAAGGGCAAAATCCAGCTCCTCAATTGTGTGTGCCGCCGAAATTTGCACTCTAATCCTCGCTTGCCCCTTCGGTACGATGGGGTAGAAAAAGCCCACAACATATACGCCCATGTCAAGGAGCATCTTCGACATTTCCTGCGCAATATTTGCATCGCCGAGCAAAATAGGGACGATTGGGTGAACGCTGTCAACTATATTTAGTCCGCAGTCTTTTAGATTTTTTCTAAAATAGGCGGTGTTGCTTTCAAGCTTATCCCTAAGGGAGCTGTCATCTGCGATTAAATCAAGTGCCTTGCATGAGGCGGCGGCAATTGCAGGTGCTAGCGTGTTCGAGAAGATATATGGTCTGGAGCGCTGGCGCAATAAGTCGATGATGTCTTTACGTCCAGAGGTAAAACCGCCACTTGCGCCGCCAAGAGCCTTCCCGAAAGTTCCTGTGATGATGTCCACTCTCTCCATCACATCATTATATTCATGGCTGCCACGCCCTGTCTTGCCGACAAATCCCGTTGCATGCGAGTCGTCCACCATGACTAATGCACCATATTTATCCGCAAGGTCGCACAGCTCTTTCAAGTTGCAGATGATGCCGTCCATGGAAAAAACCCCATCCGTAGCAATCAGCTTAATCTTCGCTCCGTCCTGCTGTGCCTCAATCAGTTTTTCCTCAAGCGCTGACATGTCATTGTTCTTATATCGATATTTCTTCGCCTTGCAAAGTCTTATGCCGTCAATGATGCTCGCATGGTTTAACTCATCG
This sequence comes from uncultured Oscillospiraceae bacterium, assembly GCA_964370145.1. GTDB lineage: Bacteria > Bacillota > Clostridia > Oscillospirales > Feifaniaceae > CAYJIE01. Next base: position 5,075 of record CAYJIE010000033.1, on the reverse strand, counting down.
CTGATTATAGCGTCGTTTTCCGTTAAGATTGTCTCAAACAGCCCGCCATTTGCATCAAAACATGAGGAGTAGAGTATCGTGTCTTGGGTGCCTAAAAAAGCACTCATTTTATCCTCAAGCTCCTTGTGGACTTCCTGTGTGCCGCATATAAATCGTGCGCTTGAGAGCCCAAAGCCAAAGCTGTCATAGCTCTGTTTTGCCGCCTCCACAATCGAGGGGTGATTTGACAGCCCAAGATAGTTGTTCGCACACATATTCAGCAAGGCTTTTGTTGCGGTCGTGTCAATTTTAGAGCCCTGCGGCGTTGTTATCACACGCTCGCCCTTCCAAAGCCCCTCTTTTTTAATCTCACTTAAAATTTCAGAATAATATTCCTTATATTTGTTGTACATAGCCCCTCACCACTTATTATTTTCTAGGAAATCAATAGCCAAAGACTGCCTAAAAGTCCCGAAAACGACGAAATCGTTTGGGACTTTTAGTAGCCAGAGTTTTCATATAATACAAAACTTCAAAGAAGATTATTCCCCTTCAAGCTGCCTTCTGCACTCTTCAAGATGCTCCACAAGATTGTCAGGAGCCGGCGGATATTGCGGATTCATATCCTTTAGAGTTTTTAGCACGATGTCGGACATCAGCGCCTTCGCATACCACTTTCTATCCGTCGGGATTATGTACCATGGGCATTTCTTCGTAGCTGTCGCATTTATAGCGTCCTCATATGCCTCTTGGTAATCGTCCCAAAGTGCACGCTCTTTAAGGTCACTCTCTGAGAATTTCCAATTCTTATGCTCATCGTCAATTCTTGATAGAAAACGTTTTTTCTGCTCGTCTTTTGAAATATGTAAGAAGAATTTCAAAATTCTTGTGCCATTGTCATAGAGATAGTTCTCGAAGTTGACAATTTCTTTATAGCGCTTGTCAATGATTTTTTCCTTGTCAATGCGCTCGGGCAAGTTGAAGTTTTCGTATAGCTTGCGCACTTTTACAACGAGCACATCCTCATAATACGAGCGATTGAAAACGGCGATTTTGCCTTTGGTTGGGAGCCTTTTCACATATCTCCAGAGATAGTCGTGCGCAAGCTCATGCCCTGTTGGCTGTTTGAACGAGTGCACGGATATACCCTGTGGATTAATCCCTGAAAACACCGCCTTAATTGAACTGTCTTTTCCGGCAGCGTCCATCGCTTGGAACACGACAATAAGCCCCTCTTTGCCATCGGCATAGAGCTTATTTTGTAAAAGTGAAATTTCTTTCATCTTTTTAGCCACATCGGCAAGCGCCTCTTCCTTGCTCTCATAGTCACCGCGCTCGGAAGTTGTCGCTTTTTTGATGTCAAAATCCCCATCGCTGTACTTGTACTTGAACATAACATACCTCCTATATCTATTTATGGTTGCTCTATTCTAAAAAGGGCCGTGACAAAATCAATTGACACAGCCCAAGTTATTTTACAAGATTACGCCTTTTATGCTCGGCAAAAGACCATTGACAAATGCCTCACCGCATTCTTCGCCGCCAATGCCCTCAAGGCTTGCATAGTGAAACGGTATCGCATACTGCGGAGCCGCAAGATTGACTGCGGCAATTGCCTCTTCGACATTCATCGTATACTTTCCACCGACAGGCACGAAGTATACATCAGCACCCGCTGAAATAAATTCAGGCGTCGCATCGGTGTCGCCTGGCACATAATAAGAGCCCTCGTCAAAGCGCACGATATAGCCCACCCAATTGCTCTCTTGCGGATGGAAATCCTTGTTTTGATTGTATGACGGAATCACCTCAACCCCAACTTTGTCCAAAGATAGCATATCGCCCGGAAGCACGGATTTCACATTCGCAAAACCGTCCGCTTTCATTTGAGCAAGAATACTCTCCGGAGCAACAAAAACCGTGCTCTCCTTCATGACCTTCTTAATATCTTCAAGGCTGTAATGGTCATGATGTCCATGTGTTATAAAAATATAATCAGCGTCATTTGTTGCGTCGTCAATCATGAATGGGTCAAAGTAGTAGACCGCCTCATCCGTGATTTTCACACAACTGTGTTTTAATTTAGTTACTTTATCAATTAAGCTCATATTTCCTCCAATTGATTGCTATTATCAGTGCAGAAAGTGTTTTCACAATATTCATTTTAATACAAAATTTGAAAAATGTCAAGCAACCATGCCTATTGTCACCAAACGACAGTATGCTTTGCTAAAGTCATTAAGACCGATTAACCAATGTTTTCAAGAGAGAGAATGCGCGGCACATCTCCATTGCAGTCAACAACAATCCGAACTTTGTCGCCGAGATTTCTAACTTCAACTTCCGGCTCGGCTGGGACAGCTGGGATGACAGGCAGAGCAGGTACATCTGTTGTGCTCTCGTCGGGGGTTGGTGCAGGCTCGGCAGTTGTGCTCTCATCGCCTGCAACGGCCTCATCGTCAGCCTCATCAAATGGATTAATTATATTGCCATTTTCGTCATAGCCACTGGTGCCTGTTTCGCTGTTGTCGAGTTCTGCGTCTGTGGAAGTGCTATCACCGTCCACAATACCGTCATCAAGAGCGTCGGGCTCGGTTGGGATTTCATCAGTGGTCGTTGAAGGCGCTTCTGTCAAGTCGTCAAGACCACCGCTCACCTCTGATGTGTTGTGGATATCAATATCCATCGTGACGATGCCGTCCTCTTTGGTGATGTCAAAAATCTGACCGATGACACCCTCCTCTAGTCCATGTGACAGGGCACTGTATCTGTTTGAAATAATATCATACTTAAATTCGCCGCCGGCACTTATAACAGAGTCGTGCTCCACAATATTTGTGTAGCCAAGCTCGTTGAAAATTGCATTTTCAACGCCGCTACTGCTTACATATACACGCAGGTCGCTCACGGATACATTTTGTGTATAAATCGGATCTTTGATGTTTTGCATGATGCCATATGCAATGATGTATTCCTGTGGCACGCTGTTGATATTTGTGAATTCGGGGAAGTCAATCATAAGGAGTGTTGCCACGGAGCCGACATATAAAAAGTCGTTTGGTGCAAGTGAGAGATAATCCACTGCAAGGTCAACAACTTGCACGTCATCAAGCTCTGTGCTGTCACTTAAATCCTCCGTATCGTCCGCGTCCGTCGTGCCTGTGGCATCTACACCCGTTGAGGGCGCAACCACATTTTCAAGCGATACGATTGGGCTGTCGTCGGGCTCGCCAAGCACGCTCACATCTTCGCCCCTTGCTATATCCATCAAGGCACTCGCGCCAAAGACGACAAGTGTGATTATAATCACCCAGGTCAAAAGCCCGATTCCAAGTGTTGCATATACTTCCTTTTGTTTTTTCTTTCTAGCTGCTCGGCGTTCGTCCTTCGAGCGATTATCATTGTTTTGTCTTGCGTTGTTGTCCATTTTTTGCCTTTCTGTTACAGTTCAATTGATTGGGAATTTTTGATTGACGATAGCACAATGAATGTACTTGTAGTATTGACAAACTTAAACGACTTAATTCTTAAAAATATTCTTTCAAGCTCTGTCGTGTCGGTGGTTGAGATTTTAAGTTGATAGTCAAATTCGCCCGTCACACAATGACATTCCAAAATGTCACCTTCGTTTTTTATGAAGTCGTCGAACTCATCGCCATTTTCAATATTGTTTGTGATGGACACAAACATGAGAGCGGTGAGAGGTTTACCAAGTTTTTTCTTGTCGAGCACCAAGGTGTATTTTTCAATGACACCGGAGGTCTCAAGCTTTTTTATGCGCTCTGAAACGGCAGGCACACTCATGTCAATCGCATCGGCGATGTCTGAAGCTGTTGTTCTTGAATTGCCTTGCAAAATATTAATAATTTTGATATCTGTTGCATCTAGCTTTTTCATTTTTTGTCTCCATTACATATTTTTAATATTTATGATAAGAATACTTACAAAATGCCACATGGCGGATTGGAGAATATTTATATGGAACTAAACAATTTTATGGTTAAAAACGAGGGTAACGACGAGGGCGAAGAGAGGAATGAGAACAACTCCTCCACGCAGAAGGCAAATTCACCCGTCACGGAATATGGTTCAATTACCTCAAAAAATCAGAGGGGAATCATCCAAGTCATCACAATCATTGGTCAAATTGAAGGTCACACGATTTTACCGACAAACACAAAATCCACGAAATATGAGCATATCATCCCACAGCTTGTGGCGATTGAGGAGTCGAGCGAAATCGAGGGAATCCTTGTGCTGTTAAATACTGTTGGCGGTGATGTTGAGGCAGGGCTTGCAATCTCTGAAGTGATTGCCTCCATGAAAAAACCCTGCGTATCTCTCGTTTTAGGCGGCGGACATTCCATTGGAGTTCCACTGACCGTATCTTCGAAAAAGAGTTTTATTGTGCCGTCGGCTACAATGACAATTCATCCTGTGCGTTACAATGGGCTAGTCATTTCGGCACCGCAAACTTACAATTATCTTGATAAAATCGAGGATAGAATTCTTGAATTTATCACAAGAAACAGTAAAATTAAGCGTGAGCGTTTTCTTACACTTATGAAAAATGTCGGGGAGCTCGCCACTGATATCGGTTCCGTCTTAAATGGCGAAGACGCCGTGAAAGAGGGGCTAGTGGACGAGATGGGCGGAATTTCCGATGCACTGGACGCTCTCTATTGTCTCATTGAAAAAACAAGAGACAATGACAAAAAAGCAGAGGGAAATTAGAAATTCACATCATACCATTTTACAAGAAGTTCAACTACCGCACCATATGACTGCGTACCCTCCTCTTGTCCGTTGCTCTTTAGATAGGCATCATTTACCTTGTCTTGAATTTCATCAGCAATGCCATCATATTGGTCAATATGGTCGAAATACATCTCGATATCCGCCTTGATTTGCGGGTCGAGTTGCTCGTTAAAGACAGCATACTCATTGGGGTCTGCCTTGTATAAGCTGTTTCGTAAATACAGCAGAGCATTGAAATACCCTGAATATGCGGTGTAGGCGTCGTCGCTTTCAATGCAGGTGATGAAACCCATGAAGTTTGCCTCGTCCTCTCTGGAGATAAATAGGCTGTGCGCCAC
>CAYJIE010000032.1:20960-24194 GCA_964370145.1 uncultured Oscillospiraceae bacterium | reverse complement strand
AAGACTGCGCCATCATCTCGCAGAGAATGACACCAGGAACAACAGGATTGTCAGGGAAATGACCTTGCAAGAAGAATTCATTGCCCTTGACGGTATATTTACTCTTAGCCACGCCGTTTTCGTCAACAAAAGCTTCGTCGACAAGGAGCATTGGCTCACGGTGCGGTAAAATGTTCTTTATCTCATCTCTGTTCATATTGACTCCTTAATACAGCTTAAATAGCACTTGACCAAATTCAACGACTTGCTCATTTGCAACACAGATATCAGCGATGACACCATCGTTATCCGCTGTGATTTCGTTCATCATCTTCATCGCCTCAACAATGCAGAGTACATCGCCCTTTTTCACGCTGTCACCAACCTTGACAAAGGCAGGTGAATCTGGTGTGGGGCTTTGATAGAACACACCGACCAACGGGCTTACAATGTCTTTTAAGTTGTTGTAGTTTTTGCTGAATTTATCGTCTTCTTTTGCGACTTCGGGTACTGCAACTTCAACTGTCGCTTGAACTGGTGCGGCCGTGACTGGCATTGCGACTTGCGCAATATTTGTAGTAACAGCGCCACATTCAAACTCAATTTCAAAATTGCCGTCTTTTATTTTCGCCTTTGTTAGACCATGCTCGCTCATTATACTAGCGAGCTCTCTAATTTGCTCAATTTTCATAAATGCTCCATTCTGCAATTATTTTGTCATTGCACAAAACTAAATCTTTTTCATAACAAGCACGCCATTGTGGCCACCAAAACCGAGTGAAACTGACATAGCAATATCAATTTCTTTCTCAACAGCCTTGTTTGGAGTGTAGTCAAGGTCGCAGTTCTCGTCTTTTTCAGCAAGCCCCACAGTTGGTGGGATAATGCTATTATCAATTGCAAGAGCGCAGGCAATTGCCTCAACGCCTCCTGCGGCACCGAGCATATGCCCGGTCATGGATTTTGTGCTGCTAATGCTTGCTTTATATGCAGCGTCACCAAGTGCCTGCTTAATAGCCAATGTCTCTGTTTTGTCATTGAGCGGCGTAGATGTGCCGTGAGCATTGATATAAAGGCTCATTTCGTCACTGTAACCAGCTTCGCTAAGTGCAAGTTTCATCGCATTTGTAGCACCGATTCCTTCGGGATGTGGCGCTGTGATGTGATGTGCATCGCAAGTATTAGCATAGCCTGCTACTTCCGCATAAATATGCGCTCCACGCTTGATTGCATTTTCATATTCTTCAAGGACGACAATTCCAGCACCCTCACCCATGACAAATCCGTCACGTCTCTTGTCAAAAGGAATTGAAGTTTCATTAGGGATATTTCTTTGAGACAATGCCATGCAATTTGTAAATCCTGCGATGGAAATTGGCATAATTGCCGCTTCTGAGCCACCTGCGATAATCGCGTCGGCATAGCCATGCTTAATTGCATGGAAAGCTTCACCGATTGCATGTGTTGAAGTTGCGCATGCAGTGATGACAGGTAGGCATACACCTTGTGCGTTGTGTTTAATAGCAATATTGCCCGCTGCAATGTTACCAATCATCATTGGAACAAGATAAGGTGACACACGTCTTGCGCCATATGTCTCGTGGTTGATGCACTCACGCACGATTGTCTCCATACCGCCAATGCCCGAGCCGACATATACGCCAAGACGCTCAGGAGCAATTCCCATCTCGCCTGCATCTGTCATAGCCTCATTTGCCGCAACCATAGCAAACAGTGAGAAGTTATCTGTTTTTCTAACTTCGCCCTTTTCAAAATAGTTAAGTGGGTCAAAGTCCTTGACTTCAGCCGCAATTTTTACTTTATGCTCACTGGCATCATATTTTTTTATAAAATCAATGCCGCATTTCCCATTTTTCAAGCTGTCCCAAAAAGTTGGGATATCATTGCCGATAGGGGTCACGGCTCCAAGTCCTGTTATAACAACACGTCTCATATCTTACCCTCCGAATTCACTTGATATACTGTCAAATACTTCTTGAACAGGCACAATTTTGTCCACGAGATATCCCTTTGCTCCGATGAATGCAAAGCCTGTGTTAAACTTACCATTACATGCGCTAAGAAGTGAAATAGCGATGCAATATGGGCTTTTTTCGGGGACACAGGTTTTTATGCAATGGAAAGGACAGTTCTTTGGTACAGTCTCGCCCCTTGCTGATTTTTCAAGAAATTCACCCTTTAGAGCACGGCCTGGTAAGCCGACAGGGCTTTTTATAATTGTGATATCCTCTTCCTTACAGTCGACATAGAGCTGTTTGAACTTGATGTCTGCGTCACATTCATCAGTCGCTACAAATCTTGATGCCATTTGCACGGCATCTGCGCCCATTTCGAGGAATTTACGGACATCTTCGCCTGTAAAGATTCCACCACCGACAATAATCGGAATTTTTTGTCCACAGTCTTTTTCAAGCTCTGTGACAGTTGCCTTAACATCTTTGTAAATATTCTCAAGCGAGAACGCCTCATCTTCAATTTGCTCATTCTTAAAGCCAAGATGACCACCAGCCAAAGGCCCTTCAATTACAAAAGCATCAACTATGTAATTGTATTTGTTCTTCCACTGTGTATATAGAAGTTTTGCGGCTTTGGCGCTTGAGATAATCGGTACGAGTTTAGTTTTGTCGCCCTCTTTCTTAAATGAGGGGAGATTAAGCGGAAGCCCTGCGCCACAGAAGATAATATCAATTTTTTCTTCGAGTGAGACCTTCACCATTTCATCAAAATCAGTGAGCGCAACCATGATATTGACACCGATAACGCCATCTGTCTTTGCTCTTGTGTCCCTAATTGCTTTTTTCAAGCCATCGACATTTTTGGCAGCGTCAATCCCACAGACGAGAGCGGCACCTGCCGCAGATAGCACACCCACGCCGCCTGAATTTGCAACGGCTGACGCGAGTCCTGCCATCGAAATTCCAACGCCCATACCGCCTTGAACGATAGGATGTTTAATTTTTAAGTCACCGATTTCAAAATTGTAATCATTAAATTTTTTCATTTCACTACCTCACATTGCCATTCCGCCATCAATTTTGATGGCTTGACCTGTTATATATGATGCGCGCTCGCTCGCTAAGAAAGCTACAAGCTCCGCTACTTCTTCTGCTTTACCAACACGCCTAAGTGCAATCATATTTGCCATTGCATCAAAATGACCTTTTTCGGCGAGTTCTTTCGTCATATCTGTTTCGATGAAGCCGGGAGCCACTGCGTTACAGGTGATACCTCTTG
>CAYJIE010000032.1:7615-20950 GCA_964370145.1 uncultured Oscillospiraceae bacterium | reverse complement strand
TGCACCGAGCTGTTTTGCAATGGACTTTGTAAGTCCGATAAGACCGGCTTTTGCGGCGGCATAGTTCGCTTGCCCTGCATTACCGCTGATGCCCACAACGGAGCTCATATTGATAATGCGACCGCTGCGCTGTTTCATGAAACTGCTGTAAAGATGCTTAATCATGTTAAATGCGCCTTTAAGATTTATATCAAGCACACTGTCATATTGATCCTCTTTCATCATTGCTACAAGTGCGTCTTTCGCAACTCCCGCATTGTTTACGAGCACTTCCACCGAGCCAAAGTCCGCAAGAATGTTTTTTACAAGCTCTTTTGTATCTTCAAAGCTTGAGACATCACAACGATATGTGATGGCTTTCACGCCAAGAGCTGTGACTTCGTCGCAAGTTGCTTTTGCGGCTGTTTCGTTGCCTGCATATACAATGGCGATATTCATGCCGTCCTTAGCAAGTCTAAGGGCACATTCGCGCCCAATTCCCCTTGAGCCGCCAGTAACGACAGCAGTTTTTTTATTTTCCACCGAGTACCTCCATTGCATGTTGCAGTGTTTCTTTGTTCTCCACACCGAGAACGGTGACGGAGCTGTCAATTTTTTTAATGAGTCCTTGCAGGGTTTTTCCGGCGCCGACTTCCACGAAAGTGTCAATACCGTCATTTATCATGTTTTCCACAGTTTCTTGCCATTTGACTGGCGAAGAAACTTGAGTGAAAAGCTGATTTTCATTTTCATATGGTTTTGCGGTTGTGTTTGCATAAACAGGGATTTCAAAATTAGAAAATTTAATATTCTCATATTTTTTTGCAAGTTTTGTTCCAGCGTCTTGCATGAAAGGGGAGTGGAAAGCGCCACTCACCGCAAGCTTCATCGTTTTACCACCTGCTTCTTTGACCGCGTCAAGAAGCTTAGCACTTGAATTTTCAGAGCATGCGACAACAGTCTGTGTTGCGCAGTTATAGTTCACGGGATAGCAACGCTCAATATTGCCGCAGATCTCGTTGACAACAGAGCTTGAAAGCCCGAGAACTGCATACATGAGCCCGACTCCTTGCATTGTGCAGTCATGCATATATTGCGCGCGATCCTTTATGAAGTCGAAAGCAAATTCATCAGAAATTGCTCTTGAAAAGGCGAGCGCTGCTATTTCACCCAGTGAAAAACCTGCTATGGCAGATGGTTTAACACCACTCTCCGCCAATGCATATGCCGCCGCTAAGTCAACGGCGAGAAGACATGGCTGTGTGTTAACTGTCTTTGAAAGCGTTTCCTTGTCCGCTGTAAAACACATATCCATAAGACCTGAAATTTTACTCTCAGCAAGTGAAAAAAGCTCACTTGCCGCCTTAGAACTCTCACAGAGCTCCTTTCCCATGCCGCTGTATTGAGCACCTTGCCCTGAAAATACAAATGCTATTTTTGACATACACCCTCCAGAAGAGTGTCTGCTTGTGAGAACAACTCCTCAATAATATCTTTGCAACTGCTCTCTTTTTTTACCATTGAGCAGATTTGACCTGCCATGAAGCAACCACTGTCAAAATCTCCGTCCACAGCCGCTCGTTTTAGTGCGCCTGTTCCAAAGCTCTCAAGTTCTTCATCGCTTATGTCGCTATTATATTCGCGCTTTAAGTATTCTCTTGTGAATTTATTTTTAATTGCACGCACAGGGTGACCGAGCCTACGCCCTGTCGCCATTGTGTCGATTTCTTTCGCTTTAATGATTGCATCTTTATAGTTTTGATGCACGTTACATTCATGTGCCACAAGGAATTTTGTCCCAAGTTGGACGCCTCTAGCACCGAGCATATATACAGCTGCGATGCCTCTGCCGTCAGCAATACCACCTGCCGCTATGACAGGGATACTAACTGTGTCGACAATTTGCGGCACAAGTGAAAGGGTCGAGATCTCACCGATATGACCGCCGCTTTCACCGCCCTCGGCGATGACAGCAACTGCACCTGCACGCTCCACAACTTTTGCAATTGCAATGGAGGGCACAACAGGCACAACTTTGATGCCGGCTGAAATCCAGTCTTTCATATATTTTGTCGGAAGTCCTGCACCAGTGGTGACAACTTCAACTTTCTCATCAATCACAAGCTTTGCAATATCATCTGCAAATGGACTTTGCAACATGATATTGACGCCAAAAGGCTTATCGGTTAGCGACTTCGCCTTTTGGATTTCGCCTTTTACATATTCAGCAGGAGCATTCCCCGCTGCAATTATTCCAAGACCGCCAGCATTTGAAACACCAGCAGCCAAAGAGGCATCTGCAATCCATGCCATGCCCCCTTGGAAAATCGGATATTTAATGTTAAACAAATCGCATATTTGCGTTTTCATTAGCACCTCTTATTTTAAGCCGTCAATGTAAGTTACAACATCGCCGATAGTTTTGAAATCTCCGCTCACTTCAATTGTGATGCCAAAGTCCTCTTCAAGTGTCATAGCTAGCTCAACTACGTCAAGTGAGTCAAAACCAAGCTCCTCAAATGATGTCTCCGCTTTGATTGTGTCAACTTCAATTCCTCTGTTTTCTGCGATTACTTTTGCAATTTTTTCGAATGTCATGTTAAAATTCTCCTTAAATTAAATTTTTATTATACAAGCACCAGAGGTTAAACCGCCTCCAAATGCTGATAATGCGATAATATCTCCCTTTACAAGCTCCCCGTTATTTAGCATATTGGAGAGTACGATGGGGATTGTTGCGGAAACCGTATTTCCATAGTTCTCAATTTGGCAGATGAACTTTCCTTCACTATCTCCCATGCGCCCAGCTGCCGCAGAAATTATTCTGGCATTCGCTTGATGCGGGATAACGGCTTTTATGTCATCAAAAGTCAAATTGCATTTATCCAAGTGCATATTTATGTCATTAATCATTTTGCTAACGGCAAATTTGAAAATCTCTTTACCGTCCATTACCACAAATTCCTTTTTCTTAGTTGCAGTAAGGAAAGGGTTGTTGCCTCTTGGGCCGCCTTGAACAAGGATTTCGTCATTTCCGTCCGATTCAACGGAAATTGAGAGCAGCCCGTCGCCTTTTTCAAGCACGATGCTTGCGGCGCCATCGCCGAAAAGCACACAAGTTCCTCTATCTGTCCAATCGATATTAAGCGACATCAGCTCTGCACAGACGACTAGAATTTTTTTCGCCTTGCCGCTGTCTAAATAAGCGCTTGCCACATCAAGGGCATATAAAAAACCAGTACAGGCGGAGTTTATATCAAGAGCCGGACAATTTGCGCCAATGCGTTTTTGTACCATACAGGCATGAGAGGGGGTAGCATAGTCGCCGCCCATTGTTGCGAAAATAATGAAATCAAGCTCGCTCGCAGCAGTCTTTGCATTGATAAGCGCTTTCTCTGCGGACTTAGTTGCAAAGTCTACAAGATGCTCATCAGTTGCTACATATCTTTTCTTTATTCCCGTTCTTGTGTAAATCCATTCGTCACTCGTCTCAAGAAACTCAGTGAATTCCTCATTAGCCATATGTTTTTTTGGGAAGGCGCTTGCCGCACCGATTATGTTAAAACTCATCTACTCTCCCTATTCTCTCTTGATGCGAAAAATGCATTGATTTTCTTAATTCCCGAGGTCATAACTGCCTTTTCTTCCTCAGTTAGCCCATGGGTCACACGCTCAATCATCAATGTGTGAAAGCGCTGATGCTTTTTGTTCTCCGCAAGTCCAAGTTCAGTTAAATCAACAAAAACCGAACGTTTATCCCTCTCGCTCTTCTCTTTTACAAGAAGACCCTTTTTCTCAAGCTTGTTAACGGCGATTGTCACTGAGGATAATGTAATGTTAAGATCCTGTGCGATTTCTCCGACGGACTTTGGTCGATTGTTGTCCTTGCCGATTGCCTCAATCATATGAAGCTCACTCATGCTCAAAAAAGAGCCGTATGATCTTTGAACTGCTTGCTCCTCATAGCGCAATATTTTGCGAAATGTGCTTACAAGTAATTCATTTAACGCATGCTCGAAACTGTCCATGAATGCCTCCTTAGAAAAAATTAGTTTGACAATCTAATTGTTTTTACTAATGCAGTATACACCCGTGAGCAATAAATGTCAAGCCCCTTGACAAAAAAATTTTCTTATGTCATAATTACCGCATTATTATATTTTATTTTTTATAAAAAAATTGTCGAAACGGAGACAGAAATGGGAAGAATAGAGACATTTGAAATTGAGATGAGTCCACTTATGCGAACACGCACAGTAAGGGTGTATTTACCTGCGGCATATGACTTGGGAGAGGCGAGTTTTCCAGTGATTTACCTGCACGATGGGCAGGATATGTTCCATGTTGAGGGGAGCGATAAAGATGACTGGGGCGTCAATGTTGAGCTTGCGAGCCTCGAAGAGCGTGGACTGCCATATATCGCTGTTGCGGTTGACCATGCGGGCACTGACCGTGCGGACGAATATGCGCCGTGGAAATTTGAAAAGATGTATCAACGCTTTACAAAGGGGAGAATTCACGGAGGCGACGGTGAGGCATATGGCGAGTTTTATGTAAATAAGCTAATGCCGCTAATCAATGCGACATATCGCACAAAAACAGGCAGTGAAAATACGGTGATTGTCGGGAGCTCTATGGGCGCTTTCATCACTTTGTACATGGCATTTGAATTTCCGAATCTATTTGGGAAAGTCGGATTGTTTTCGACAGCACTTTGGTTTTCAAAAACAGAGATGTTCAAATATTTAAGACAGAAAACATGTGAAAACTCAAAATTTTTCGTGTCGGTGGGCACAAAAGAAAGTCTTAAAAACTTGAAATTTGATTTTAACAAAGTTTTTGTGGAGAATAGCAGAGATGTTGTGAAGATTTTAGAAGAGAGAGGTGTTCCTGCTGACAGCATCGCATATGAACTTGCTGACGGCGGACTTCATAATGAAAAAGCTTGGTGCGAGATGTTTAAGATTTTCACTAAAAGAATGATTGGTTAATAAGTTTTATTTTGGAGCAATCATTTTACTTGACAAAAGTCTATTTTATCTATAACATTAGATTATAACAGACTTGGGGGTGATTATATAAAAACAGAAGTATATGATATTGCAGGGATGCATTGTGCGGCGTGTTCAAGTGCGATCGAGCGTGTCACAAGAAAGATTGAAGGCGTCTCCCAGAGTGATGTCAATTTGCCAATGAACAGATTGACAATAACATATGATGAGGAGAAAGTAACACAGGAATTAATCACGGGGAAAGTTAAAAAAGCGGGATTTTCTGCGAGTTTACGAGTGGATGGAGAAGTTAAAGTTGCACAAGTAGAGGATAATAGTCTTGCTGTTGAAAAGTTCAACTTAGTAGTGTCTCTCATATTGTCCGCAGTTATTTTATATGTCTCCATGGGGCAGATGCTTTTTGGTGATGCGCTCTTACCTGACCTTTTTTCAATGCACAGCCACCCGATGAATTTTGCAGTGTTGCAGCTTGTCTTAACCATGACGGTTATGTTTTTGGAGCGCCGCTTTTTCATAAGCGGTTTTACATCGCTTTACAACAAAAATCCCAATATGGATAGCCTTGTTGCAATAAGCTCAACAGCATCATTTTTATATAGCCTTGTGATGACATTTCTAATAAGCGATACGCCGCATTTTGTCCATAGCTTATACTATGAGTCGGCGGCTATTATTCTCGCGTTGGTGTCGGTTGGTAAGTACCTTGAGAGTAAGAACAAAGAGAAGACAAAATCTGCGATTGAAAAGCTGTTAAAGCTATCGCCTGACACGGCAATCCTTGTAAATGAAGATGGTCAATGGGAAGTACCAACTTCCATGCTAAAGCTTGGTGATATTGTGCTAGTGCAAGCGGGGCAAAGTGTGCCACTTGACGGCATTGTCAAAAAAGGTGAGGGAAGCATTGATGAAGCGATGCTAACAGGGGAGAGTTTACCTGTTGAGAAGGCACAAAACAGCGATGTAATTGGCGGCAGTATTTGCATCAATGGTGCACTGTTTATTGAAATTACGAAAGTCGGAGAGGACACAGCGCTTGCTAAAATAGTTAAATTTGTTGAAGATGCGCAAGGGAAAAAAGCACCGATATCAAAGCTTGCGGATAGGGTATCGGGCGTTTTCGTGCCTGTCGTGATGGCAATATCCGTCGCATGCGCAGTCATATGGCTGCTGCTGGGATATGAGTTTTCATTTGCGCTTATGATTTTTACTTCAATTCTTGTGATTGCGTGCCCATGTGCACTCGGGCTTGCAACCCCAACTTCGATTATTGTCGGCACAGGACTTGGGGCACTCAACGGAATTTTAATTAGAAATGGTGAAGCACTTGAAACGACACATAAGGTGAATGTGGCAATTTTTGATAAGACGGGAACGATTACAGAGGGAGCACCTTCTGTGACAGATGTCTTTTCAAATGAAATGAGCGAAAATGAGCTACTTAGCCTTGTAATTCCAATTGAAAAGCTCTCAAATCATCCCCTTGCTAGGGCGATTTGCGCAGAGGAGTCGAGATTTGATGTGGCAATTGAGGATAATATTGAAAGCTTTGAAAACTTAAATGGATTGGGTGTTGTGGCGAAAACGAAAGACGGTGACTCGCTCGCCGTCGGGAATATGAAGCTTATGCAGCAGCTGTCGGTTGATATGGGTGATTTGCGATATGAGTATTTGAGCGAGAGCGGAAAAACGGTTGTTTTTGTCTCGAAGAATGCAAAATTCATCGGATATATCGCCGTTATGGACAATATTAAAGAAGATGCGAAAGCGACAATTGAGAAACTTCGTAAAATGAATATCAAGACAATAATGCTGACAGGCGATAATGCTCACACTGCAAAATGTATAGGTGAGGCAGTTGGCGTTGATGAGATTATCTCAGAAGTGCTCCCAACAGAAAAAGCGCAAGTCGTGCAAAAAAATCAAGAGAGCGGAAATGTTGTCATGATGATTGGCGACGGAATAAATGACGCTCCTGCGCTTGTACAAGCCGATATCGGCTGTGCTATTGGCAGTGGCAGTGACATTGCAGTGGACTCTGCGGAAATTGTGCTTATAAAAAATAGCTTACTTGATGTGCAAAAAGCAATTATGCTCAGCCGCCATACAATAAAAAATATTAAGCAAAATCTGTTTTGGGCTTTTTGCTATAATGTTCTGTGCATACCTGTTGCGGCAGGGATTTTATATATCCCATTTGGGATTTTGCTCTCACCGATGATTGGCGGAGTGGCGATGAGCCTTAGCTCGCTCTTCGTTGTTGGAAATGCGCTTAGACTAAAAACAGTTAAATTATAAAATGAAAGGAGATTTATCATGACAGTTCTAAATGTGGCAGATATGCATTGCGGAAATTGCGTTGCAAGAATTTCAAGTGCTCTTGAGGAGGCGAACATCAAATTTACGGTGAGCCTTGAGGATAAGACGGTCTCAGTCGAAACTGAAAAAGTTGACATTGCGATTTCAGAGCTCTCGGATTTGGGTTTTGATGCGGTCAAGAATTAATTTAATAAACAAAAATACAGGCGAGAGAAATCTCGCCTGTATTTTTTAGTGAGTGCTACAACGCTATACTAAATCGTCTTCGCGCTTAAAAAGGTCGAAATGAGAAAGTTGATTTAACTGCTGGAAAAGACGACTAGAAAATTGGACTTTTGTGTTTGTAATACTGTTTTGCAATGGTGCACTTGCTGTGCTTGACGCAACCGAAGGTGTGATTGGAAGCACTGTTGATGCGGTGCTTGTGGCAGGAGTTGGCACAATTGGTGTTGGTGCCATTCTTGTCGTCTGCGCTACCCACACATCGGTAGTTGGATTCCAATTATATGTAGTGTTGTTTTGTACTGTTCCACCACTATCTGTAATGCCTTTTAGTTGAACAGCTGCAGTGTCGGTGTTGGTAAAGTGGATATAGATAGTAGTTAATGTAGTGGTCTCGTTTTCCAATCCAATTAAGCCAACAAATTTACCTCCGCTGATTGTAAAGTTCCGTGCCAAAGTGTCAAATGTAATACTAGAAGTTAGCACTGCTCCATTATCAAGACTGATTATACGTGAGCTTGAATTTGAAGAATCGATATTTTTAACAGTTGTGTTGCCCTTAACGCTAAAACTATAGGACGCTTCGACACTCATATCAGGTCTGTTGATATTATCAAGGGTAGTACCAGAGCCTACCACAAACACTGCTACAAACGGTGGAACATCCTGATCTCCAAAAGTGTATTCGCCAGCACCGTTTTCCATGCGTATGCTATCTTGATAATTCCTAAATGTCACAAATGTAGTGCTTGAACCGACTCTGTTTGGAGAAAAATATGTACTTGAACCATAAGTAAAAGCAACATTATTGCCAAGCTCTAATCTCTTTGAAGCTCCAAGAAAATCCATAGGGCCGCCGCTTGAAACAAGAAATGAACCATATTCTAATCTTGTGTGCGCCGACAGCATTGCTCCGCTTTCGATAGTTAGGGTGTAGCCGGACTTAACCGTTAACATATTATCTACCCCAGAAACTGTCTTTCCGCTTGGGATAGTCAAATTACAAGCAATTTCGTAATTATTATATATGGTCCATTGGGCACCACCGTTAAACATTGAATCAAATTCATTTTGACTTGTGATGATTTTATCGGTGTTGTCATCCACGACTGAGTCGCCCTTAATCCACTGGCTGTTTGTGCGATCCCAAGTGTAAGTAATGTTCTTTACCACCGCAAGATTGTTAAAGGTGGACAAGTCGGCAAAAGTTCCGCTACCTGTAAATGTTGCCACAGTACTGCTTGTGTTAGTCGCATTTCCTTCAATTTTAGCATTAATCGTTCCATTATTAAAGAAGTTCATCTCAAAAGTGCCTGCAGTGCTACCGGCGATGATCTTACCATTAATAATTCCAGTATTGCTATTTGTAAAGGAATCAGCATCGCGATTTACTATTAATTCGCCAACGGTCAAGTTACCCTTATTAAAGAAATTCCCGTTTTCAATTTCCATTGATTTTATAACATTAGTACCCGTAAACGTGATAGCTACGTCACTGTCAATATGCATATTAGGATTGTTGACATTAGCGATTTCAACTTGCTCGCCAGTGTCTGGCAAATCCAAAATTCCCACAAATGAAGGGAAGTTTCCACTTATCGTTCCGATATTATACTTATACGTCAGTTTAAATGTATCATAGGAGTAGCCACCGGACGGATTATCAGTCCTTATAGGAGTGAGCCTGAAATCTCTTATATTTGCCAATGGTAGATTTGATGTTATTGTTTCGTCACTAACAGAGACTTTACCACCGCTAGCAATGAAAATCTCACTGTTTGTGTTAATGAAGCGTGCACTGCCAAGCTTTAATTCACCTAAGTCTGACACAAGCACATCGCTGCTACTTGAAGATAGAACAGCGCCATCAAGAAATTCAACTTTTGACCCATCACCGCTTATCATCACACCCTTATCAAGGTTTGCAGTATAAAGTCGCAGTGTCGCACCATTGCCAACAGTGATGGAGCCACCGCCTTGGACTTCGGCAAGTGCACTACCAGAAATATCAAGAGTTCCGACTTGGACTGAAAGTGAGCCACCAGCCACGATTTTCATACTGTGATCAGTAGGAATTGTAACTGTGCCATTGGCGAGTACATCAATTGTAAATGCGCTGTCAATTATAAATTCCTTTGTAGTTGGATTGAATTTTGAAACAAATTCCTCTTGACTATTAATACTGTTATCAGAAGCTCTTTTTGCCCAAGCACCGCTTTTCCACTCATACACAGTGGGGAAAGCTTCCATTGTTATGCTTGGTGAGAATATGCCAACATTTACAAAGCGCAATGAGACATTTTCGCTTGAAGCGCTAAGACTACCATTAATTGTGCCATGATTTTCAATCATAGCAATTGATGGGCTTTCAAATCCAACAGTATTAACTGTGATGTTAGCTGTGATTTGTGCGCTTTGATTTGCACTTGTGCCATTGGTTAAGCTACCTCTCTCCGAGAGATTTATGCTCTCCGCCACAAGACTTCCGTTATTGACAATTAAGAAGTTGGCGTTTTTGTCATTTGTGTCGCTAAAATCACCAATGGATTTAACTGTATTGTTACCTTCGAACTCAATTGTATTTGTGCTAGTATAAGTTGTTCTCTGGAACTTTACGTTCAGGTTTGGATTTTGTACTCCGTTAAAAACAACAAGGTTTATATTATTTGAGTTTTCAAGAATAAATTCAGAAAATACCGATGGAATGTTTGTGAAGGTTGATTTAATGGTAGTGGTCGAGCTGTCGTTGACAGTCATTGTGGAAACACCAGCTGCAGTGCGTGTAATTGCAATTTCAAAGGTGTTTTTTGGCACCACTAAAGTCTCTTTAGCAGCATCCTTTCCGGTTTCGAGGGTAGTGTTGGTCTCAAGAATAATTTTTGCCTTTTCGGAAATGCTAGCCATGTTTTCAATGACAACTTTGCCACCTGAAGTTGCATCGCCATTTGCGATTACACTATCGTAATAAGTATTGCCACTGTTTAGGAAAGACCCATCTCTTAGTGTGAATACACCGCCTGTATTGACAGTGATACCATAATTCACTGATGTGAGTGTAGCTCCGGAATTTAAGCTTAAGGAGCCGCCACCGTCAATGACGATTTTATGGCTGTTAGCGATAGCATAAGATAAGCTATTTGAGCCATCAATCTCAAAATGACTTCCTGAAGAAATTGTCCACACATTATTAATGAACTTCGCATTAAATTCCTCTAAAGAATTGATTAATAAATCCTCAGGCTCTACTTGCCAACCGTTTAGAGCAGTGCTCCAAAGATAGATTTGATTTACCACAGGATTAATTTCGGTTTTACTATCAACAGTGGACTCCCTTGTGTAGAACTTTGTTGTCAATTCAGTCAATAAAGGGATTACTCCTGTGAAAATTAATCTTGTACCATCTGTAGTCGAGGTAATTGTTCCTTTTAGCTGTGAAGTTGAAATGTCATTGTTAACCGCAAAGGTATCAAGCGCACTTTGTGTTGTCTGACTCACGACAATATTAGCGGTTACATCACTACGATTATCGATAATCAAAGTGCTGCCCTCAGGCATATACAATGAGCCTATCTCAACATCGGTTGTTGTCTCTAAGCTGCTGTTTCCATGTAAAGAGATGCTCTTAAATTTAGATAGGACGCTTCCAAGAATATCCAAATCTACCTGATCAATAGAGATGTCCTGTGTAACAGATAATTTGTCATTCACTGTATCATTAAAATCGACAGAACTTGTCTGCATGACCACTTCTGTAATAGCAGTGGGGCAATAGTTAGGTGTGCTCGGCAAAACTACCCAAAGCTTATAATAATCTGTTGAGGCATCTGTGAGCTTTTCAAGTGTTGAATTTGGAGCAGATGAATTTGAACTGTTAGAGAACAATTCTTCATTGTTTATTTTAACATATGAATTATGGGTTAGCTCAATTTTGCTACCATCAGTGACCGTACTTGCATTTTTTATATCCAACAGTGAATAGGTGTTGACTGTTAATTTACCGCCACTGCCAACAGTGATAGTTGATGTGTCCTCGGCAACTAGAGTTGCCATTTGAACATTACTACTTGAGCGCGTGAGGCTTAGTGTTCCCTCAACAATAAGGCTGTTTCCTGCGTTAAGGGTAACGGTTGTACCAGCGGCAATCGTGAATGTCTCGCCGCTTGCAATCGTCCATACGCCATTGACAAATTTATTGTCAAATTCTGTGTCGTCATTGATAATTGTATCAGAAACAGGTGATTGCCATTTATCTGCTGACCAAGTATAGATGCCAATTTCATTTGTGTTTGGGTTTGCAAAACTGCTTGATTTGTTCGTCACTGTGCCAAAGGCTGTGAAGTTTAATTTAGCGTCTGTAACACCACTTATCACACCTGTCAGCGTACCTATATTGTTAATTATCGGTGTGCTTAGCGCAGTTGAGGATATTGCATAACCATTTGTGGAGTTGATTGTGCTCGCCGCATATATGTTGTTGAGCGTCGCAAATGCACCAATTTCCACTTTATCGAAAATTGATATTGCGCTTCTATTTTGAATAATAATTCTGTTGCTGTTTGCAGTTGCAAAGTTTGAAGTAGCTGTGATTGATTTTAAGTTGTTGCTGCCATCTGTGATAATAGTGGTATTTTTGGTCAGATTATCCGCAAAAGTAATGGAAACATTAGGTGAATTCACATTAGTTAAATAGAGCGTTGCACCGTCCGCTAAGACAAGGGAGTTAACCGCCCGTGGGATAACACTGATTACTCCTGTTGAAACTGGAGAACTCTCCATATAGTCGAGTCTGTATGCACCTGCAGAAACTGCGGTGATTGTTGCAGCGAGATACTTATCGTCGACGCCGTTAGTTCTAAGGGTTGTAGGCATTTTAAGAATATCGCCTTGTGCTTCACCAAGCACTAGAGTTGCTGTTTCGTTTATAGTCTTTGATGTGTAGAGGGAGATAACTCCGCTAATAAAGCTGTTTTGAGCAGGGAAGACGAGCGAATTATATAGCGAGATATTGCCACTTGAACTAAGTGTTGAGCCCGTTCCAAATGTCAAAGCGCCATAAATATTAAGTGTTTGACCGACTTGCATAGTAAGGGAAACATTGCTTGAAACATTGTAACTCTCGCCACTTGCGATAGTCCAAATGCCATTTGCGAACTTATCCGTAAATTCCTGTTGTGAATCAATCGTATAATCATCGCTGTCAGGCTCCGTCGGAGCACTCCACGCACCGCTTGCCCATGTGTGCATCTTGTTTTGAACAGGTGTTGTACCCATAAAATTAGTCACGGTACCGACTGAAGTAAACTGCACTCTTGCACCATCTGATATGCCACTCACTGTGGCGATGGTGCCGTTTGTATTATTAACAGTGGCGTATCCATTAGCGGAAATTTCAAGAGCGCTGATTGTGCCTGAATTTGTTAAAGGCGTGATTGCTAGCGCTGAAACTTTCCCTAGAATTTGACCATTATTAATAAATGTGCAATTAGAATTCATGTTAACTGAGCAATTTGAATTTAGTTTTCCGGTAGTTAAGTTTCTAAAACTGCTTGACAGTCCAAGATTAATAACCATTGGTGCACTGCTTGTAATTTCAGCTGAATTTTCAAAAGATGCAGTAGTTCCAAATGACATACTCGGGATATTAATACTAGAATTTGCCGAAACAGTAAGATTACCCGATACATCAAGTGTAGTCGCTGTCAAACTGCTGTTTTGCGCAGACATATTTATAATGCCATAGTTCTCGATAGCGGCAGTAGTTGCCAGCGCGCCGCCCTCAATTTTGATTGTGCCAGTTTGCAAAATC
>CAYJIE010000032.1:5566-7605 GCA_964370145.1 uncultured Oscillospiraceae bacterium | reverse complement strand
CGCGTTTAGTGAGGCGCCAGTTGGAATTTTAAGTGTGCCTGTGGTAATCTTTAGCATTTTTGAACCAAGGTCAATCGCTCCAACTACATCAACAGTGCCGTCACCATCAAAAGCGTTAATCTCAATTGTATCGCCGACATGATTGCTGACATATGTAGCGTCCAGTACATCGGTTGAGCTCATTGGCGGTGAGGGGAATTCCCAGCGTGTGTTTGTGGCGTTGTAGTCATAGACTCTTGTTGTGGAAATAGGCTCGATATTAAACAGCCCCGAAGCGAAATTAGCGGCTGTACTGTTATTTACGATTGATAATCTCATTTGGCTAGCTGAATTAGGTTTAATTGAAATCGGCATACGTCCATCAAGATTGTTTGAAATTGACACAGATCCACTTGAGCTGCCGTCTCCAAGTAAAATGCCTTCATTTGGAGCAACGGATTGCACTAGGCCTCTATTTTCGATATTTGAGTTATTAAGTAAAACTAAATTGCTACCATCGACTGTAAGAGTAGCGCCAATACCAATTTGAACTTTGCCTGCTATTGTATAGTCAGTTGGATTAATTGCGGCTGGTAGAAGGGTGAGCGTAGAACTGTCACCAACCACAAGATTACCATTTATATTGAAGTTTGCGATGCTAAAAACAACATTTGCAGCAGGGCCTGCGAGGCGGTCGACGCTCGATGCGATAAGCCCGTCGGGGCTGGGTTGGAAACTTCTTGCGCTAAGTGAAGTAGAAGTATTAGTCCCGATTTTTATTGTTCCGCCCGGATTTACGACAATGGGAAGGCCTGTCAAAGTAATATCGTTTTCGATAACAAATATCTGTCCATTGTCAACAGTCACACTCTGTGTAATCTCATATGTAGTGCCAGTAGCTGAGTTAATCGCATCTTGCAGTTGTTGCGCTGCCGCTGAAAGGGGCAGTGTAGTCGGAGGAGTAATCGTTGATGAGTCATCTGAACCATCGCTGGTTTGGTCGTTTTGCCCAACTGCATTTAGTACTTGGTTTTCATCTTCCGATTTAGATATATTAAGTGCTACATCGTCAGATTTTGCATCGAGCTCATTTGTGTATTCGCTAATTGCTCTCTCTCCGCTTTCAAGCACATTTTCTATTGTCGAGTTAAATGTCTTGGCAATGATTTCAGCCATTTCCGGATACTCTTTCATGAGTTGAGCAACGGATGAGCTGATGTCATATGGGCTCATTTTGATTGGTGTTACATCACCATCTAATTCAACAGAGGAGTTCTCACCGATAAAAGGTGCGAGCACAATTCGATATCCAGCGCCCAGTGGGACTGAACTTGAAATTGCATTATAATTGCTATCTGCTTGAGTCAATCCGCTGTATACTGAACCGATTGTAATTGTGCTGTTGAGGTCGTTGCTTATATATTCGGCTTTAGAAAGACTTAAAATTGTTCCGCGAACACCAAGTGCGAGGTTTGAAGTGACAACCTCAAGCTCTTCAGGGCTTTCAAGCGCCGTGGAAACATATGCCGCTACTTCGCCATGTTCGATTAAAATGCGGTTTTTGGCTCCTTGTTTTTCGATGCTTACACTCGAAGACTTATCAATTAAAACCGCAGTCTTATCATCTAAACTTAAATAAACCACAGTGTCCTTATCCGTAGTTATGGTATATCCCGATATAATTCGTGAGCCCTCTTTAAGTGCAAGCTCTCTGCCCATTTTATCAGTGATTGTAACCCCATCACCGACAATCTTATTGAGAGTTATCGAAATGGCATCCATTTTTTGAGCCGCAAAAGCAGGTGCTGATAAAGAGAGAATTAGCACCAAGCAAAGTATTGCTGACAATAGTCGTCTCATTCTAAATCCTCCAGAACATTTATATTTAAGCTAAACATATAAGAAAATTATAACAAAAACAATTACATTTGTCTATGTAAAAATACAAAAAAATTGAAATTTTACATAGCGGTTGTTTTGGAGTGTTGAGTTAATTTTTCAGTAATAAAAGCCCCAAGCGATTAAACGCTCGGGGCTTGAAAAATTATTGAAAATTATGA
>CAYJIE010000032.1:0-5466 GCA_964370145.1 uncultured Oscillospiraceae bacterium | reverse complement strand
TGAATTTAATTCATTTCAGTTAAGTAAAGCGCAATGACGAGAACAGTGGATGAAAATCAAGATTTATGTCTATTTCTTCGATCTGCACGCTCGATTTTAGCATAGAATTCCTGCTTTTCATTATACATCATCTGGTCAGCCGCATCAAGGCTATCCATAATATCCATCTGGCTATAACTCACTGAACTTCCAATAGAAACATTTAAGTTTTCAGCGCTTGCAAACATCTCTCTAAGCTCTGTAAATTTTTTCTTAAACTCATCTATCTTGTCTACTGGTTCTAAAACGACAAATTCATCGCCACCAACTCTATATACTCTTTTATCAAATGTCTTTCTTAAAATTGAGGCACAATAAATGATGAGCTCATCGCCATAACTATGCCCATATGTATCATTGGCCTCCTTAAGCCCGTTAATATCAACATATGCAATCCCTAGAAGACCAGGATGATTCTCCTTTAGTTGCACGATCTCAGTATTATAACTATTTCGGTTATTTAAGCCAGTTAAATCGTCATACATACTAAGTTTCTTAAACTTATTTAAAAGATAATGTCTGCAATTGTTTTTATCATTATGTCCCGTTGCCAAATCATAGACAAAGTCGTAGCAATTGCCATAGCCACAGCAAAAACAGTTAATCTCTCGGTCATCTTGGTCGATTTTCCCCAAGGAGATAAAAGCTTGCTCCATGTCAATATTGCTATCTCTGGTATAATCAGTGCTTAAGTCAAGGTACTCACGCTTAAAATCTTCGAAATTAAGTTTATCATTAAAATGATCATTTAAGCTTATTGTAGAACTCATATCAAGTGACTTTTTACTCTTGTTTGTAAAATAATCTATTTCGTTTTGTCTAGCGCTTTTTCTCGTCCCTGTGCCAAGATTACAACCATGCTCACAATTTAGTGCATCAATTATATCCGGGATATTTCGTCCATTCTCGACATCCTCAATATATTCAGCGAAGTATTTGCCGATATTTTGAATGCCTTCAATTTGTTTAATCCAAATATCTTCGCCAAGGTGATATCGAATATTTTCGCTCATCCCACCCGGTCTTGCATAGGCAAAACCAAGAGAACCCTCAATATTGTCAAATTTAGTTGATGGGTAATCCTCAAGGTTTATATTGTTTTTCTCTAAATAATCTAAGAGCTTAGAAAAAGTTATGTTATACTCCATGGTGTTATATGTATTCTCGCTCATGCACTCACGTTTCTTACCAATGCAAGGAGAAAGAAATAAAATCTTGTCCGACACATTTAAGTACTTTTTCAAATAAATTGAAACACACATTGCAGGGCTTTGGATGGGGGAGAGGTGTTTAAGTAATTTTGGCTGATATTTCTCAATGTAGCTGACAATAACAGGGCATGGCTGGGAGATGATAGAGCCGACTAATTTCTCTCGAATTGCTTTGACATGAGCCCAAGTGCAAATATCTGCGCCAAGTGAAACATCAAGGATTTGATTAACTCCAATGCTCTTTAAGTAACCAAAAAGCCTGTCTCCATGTTCAACATTAAAACGAAGTGAAGGTGCTGCAATTACTGAGATTTTCTCACCTTTGCGCAAATCATCAAAGAAAGCATTTAAATCATCATAGTAATCCCTTGCGCCATGGTCACATACAAGAAGACATTCGCCGCATGAAATGCAATGCCCATCCTTAATTAGGACTTTACCCATCTCATCTTCAAAAAAAGCTTCATTTGCTTTTGTGGGGCAAACATAAATACATTTGTTGCAGCCCATGCAATTAGCATCTTTTGTATAAACAAAACTAGTATGTAACAACTCCTCACCTCCATTCACTCATTTTTCAACAAAAAGTTACAGATCTTGCTTAAATTATATCACTGATTACTAAAAATGTCAAACAAAGAAGTGATAACAAATGGAAAAATATATATGATTTCAAATTAAATTGGTTGCTAAAATTGCGTGAGTAAACAATTTCGCTCATAAATTTTTTGTAAATTGTGCAGAGAATGAAAGAAAAAATGTAATTATCAAAAAAATTGTTACATTTTTTTCAATTGAATTATTTTGTGTTTTCTTTCAAAAATACTAATTTCATGCCGTTTTTTGCAAAATATGAAATGAAATTGCATTTATTAAATAATAATTATTACTTTTACTATTGATTTTTTCTATAAATATGTTACAATGTTAAATAGGGGTTGGTAGAATTATGTAAAAGGAGGGGAAACCATGATTGGCCATAAAGTTAGCTATCGAAGAAAAGCAAAGGGAAAGACGGTAAGAGCTTTAGCAAGAGAATGCGATCTGTCACCGAGCTATATTTCGCAACTAGAACGAGGTCTTCTTGAGCCGTCAATTGCGACTTTAAGGCGGATTGCAGAAAAACTTGAGGTGCCTATATATTACTTTTTTATTGATGATGATATAAAGTATCAAGTGGTGAGATACACAGAGAGAAAGTGCATTAAATCTAGCGATTCTAAATTTGTAATGTCTTTTTACTCTCCGCTTGCAAGTGATTCTAGCTTTACACCTAAAATGGTTTCACTAGAAAGTACAATTGCACCAAATACTGCTGTCAGTTCGTGCCCTCTCATTCATGAGGGTGATGAGTGTCTTTTAATAACGCAGGGAACCTTGAGAGTAGTTGTACCAGATGATACATATATTCTTGAAAAAGGGGATAGTATATACATAAAAGAAAACACCCCGCATGAGATGATAAATGATACGGATGAAGAAGTGAGAGCAGTTTCAAGCCTTATTACTCCATTGAGCACACTAATTGATAAGTTATAATAAAATAGGAGGATTTCATGAAAGCAACTATTATATATCACAGCGTTTCTGGAAATACAAAGAAAATGGCGGAGACTATTGTAAAAGCGATGAACGAGACTGAGGGGTTTGAGGCGCGTGCGTTTTCAATTGATGATGTTGACTATGATTTTGCAAAAGAGAGTAAGTGCATGATTGTTGGTACACCAATTTATGCTGCGAGTATCTCAGCGGCAATGAAATCATGGCTTGAAGCAAAACTTCGCGAGTGTAGCACAGCTGGAAAACTGGGCGGTGCATTTGCCACAGTGGATTATATCCACGGAGGCGGCGAGCTTGGAATTCGCACGATTATGGATCATATGCTAGTGTTTGGTATGATGACATATTCAGGGGGCGCTTCAGAGGGTAGACCTGTAATTCATCTTGGGCCGGTGGCTATGAGTAAAGATCTTGAGGGCTCGCAAGAGACTTTTGAGATATATGCAAGGCGCATGGCAAAGAAAACTGTCGAACTCTTCTCGAAATAATATATACTTAAGAAAATCCCCATTGTCACTGACAATGGGGGTTGTTTTTACACTAGAAGATATTGAAAAGCGTTAAATAAGTAGCCAACAATGATAATTCCACTTGCGCAAATTGCAATGAAGGCTGTCAAGAGTTTTGGCTTTACAGCCTTCCTCAGCATGATTAAAGAGGGGAGGCTCAAAGTTGTGACCGCCATCATGAAAGAGAGAATTGTGCCAAGTTGCGCGCCTTTTGCAAGAAGTGCCTCTGCGATTGGAATTGTGCCGAAAATATCCGCATATATCGGGATACCAACAAGTGTGGCTAGGATTACGCCAAATGGATTATCTGTACCAAGTACAGACTCGATTATGTCTTGAGGTATCCAGTTGTGGATTATAGCACCGATACCTACACCGACGAGAATATATGGGAAGACTTTCTTGAATGTTTCAAGCACTTGTTCTTTTGAATATATAATTCTGTCTTTAACAGTCAGGTCAGGTGACTCGATGTCAACACTTCCTGAAGTTAAAATGAAATCTTCAACATGTTTAATCATCCCCATTTTATCAAGTAGAGTTCCGCCGAGTACGGCGATGATAAGCCCGACAATGACATAGACAATTGCGACTTTGCCACCGAAGATGCTCATAAGTAAAACAAGACTACCTAAATCCACCATAGGGGACGAAATCAGAAAACTAAATGTGACGCCAATTGGAAGCCCTGCGCTCGTAAAACCCATAAAGAGTGGGATTGAGGAACATGAGCAGAAGGGGGTCACCGTGCCAAGCAAAGCAGATACGATATTTGCCCAAATACCCTTGAATTTGCTGAGAATTTTTTTGCTTTTTTCAGGTGGGAAAAAGCTCTGAATATACGAAATTACAAAAATTAGAGAACAGAGCAAAATTGTGATTTTTATTACATCATAAATGAAAAAATGCACACTTGCACCGATTGGCGTGTCTATATCCATCCCCACGCTACTTAGGATATTACCGACACCATCATTAAGCCACTTCATCCCCAAAATTTGATATTGCAGGAAATCCCACATAGATTTTAATACTTGCATTAAATTAGTACCTCTCTTAGCTTCAAATTGCTATAAGCAAAATGTCAAATCAATTATTTTTGATATTACTATTATATTACGAAACTTCTAAAATGTCAATACTTATATCAATTTTTTTTTATTTGAGGAGAAAAAATCTTTGTTATGCTTGAAATTTAGCTAAAGAAAACTGAAATAGGGAATAAATATGGCATACAATAAAGAAAGAAGCTGTCTTAAGATGACAGCTTCTTTCTTAAATTCTTATGGTTACTATTAATTGTGCATGCCTTAGTACAACATGGCTATTCGACTAAATGTACAAGATAACCATATCCCTGTGACGCCATCTCTGCTTTTGGAATAAATTTGAGCGCCGCTCCGTTTATACAATAGCGAAGTCCGCCTTCTTCAACTGGACCGTCATTGAACACATGTCCAAGATGTGTCTCTCCTGCGCGAGCTGTGACCTCTGTTCTATTCATTCCGAGCGAATTGTCCTCATGTTCAACAATTACATCTTCAACAATTGGCTTTGTAAAGCTCGGCCAACCGCTCTTGCTGTCATATTTATCATTTGATAAAAACAGGGGCTCACCTGTGACTACATCAACATATATACCAGCCTCTTTGTTATCGTTAAGCTCACTGGTAAATGCCATTTCTGTGCCCTTATTTTGAGTTACATAGTATTCAAGTTCTGACAGCTCTGTCTTGAGAATTTCATCATTTGTTTTTTCATAATGAGCGGCGTCTACAACGATTTCTTCAGTTGCCGCACCTAAATCAATATGACAGTAGCCATTGACATTTTTCTTTAGATAATCCTGATGATATTCCTCTGCAAGATAGAAATGTTCAAGCGGTAAAACTTCAACCACAATTGGGTCGGCATAGTTTTCTTCAAGTACTCTAATTGCAGCTTCAATTGTTTCGATATCATTGTCATCATCATAGTAAATACCTGAGCGGTACTGAGTCCCCACATCATTTCCTTGACGATTTAATGTTGTCGGGTCAACCACTTTGAAAAATCGCACTAAGAGTTCAGACAAATCAACTTGTGTCGGGTCATAACTAACCATGACAGTTTCTGCATGCCCTGAATCCTTGTATGTTACATCTTGA
>CAYJIE010000031.1:0-24339 GCA_964370145.1 uncultured Oscillospiraceae bacterium | reverse complement strand
ATCTCAAAGCATTTGAGTAACTCAAATCGTTTGAGCAACTCAAACACTTTGAGTAAAAAATACAAGGTATACACATTGGATTTGCCGGGCTTTGGGAAGAGCTCCGAGCCGAAATATGCGTGGGGAGTGCCGGAATATGCAAAGTTTGTGATTGAGTTTTGCAAAGAGCTTAGTATAGAAAAGCCAATCTTAATCGGGCACTCATTTGGAGCAAGCATCATGATTGAGATGATGTCAAACTTGAGTTTTGAGGCGGATAAAGCGGTGATAATCGGCGGCGCAGGCATTAAATCGCAGCCGAGTGAAGCGGCAATACGCAAAGGGAAAAAACTGAAAGCGGCTAAAGAGGTGGCGAAATTCTTGCCATTTGGCATTGGGGACAAAGTTGTCTCCAATATGAAAGAGAAGATGGGCTCTGCTGATTACAAGGCGGCGAAGGGTGTCATGCGTGACATTTTGGTAAAAAGGGTTAATTATGACCAGACAGAATTTCTTGAAAAAATTTCTGTCCCCACACTTCTAATATGGGGTGAGAATGACAGTGCAACACCGCTTAAAGATGGTCAAACGATGGAAAAGCTGATGCAAAACGCAGGCCTTGCGGTCATTCAAAATGCGGGGCATTTTTCTTTTCTTGACAAACCGCAACATTTTTTTGCGATATTAGATAGTTATTTATAATGTAGGGAGGCGATGATTTGGACATCAAAGTTTTTTTTAGCGATGTATTTTTACTCTATTATATGACATTACCATTTTTGTTTTACACATTTTGCACCAGTGTAAAATATGTGCATATGTTTCAACTAAATTCATATAAAAGTGATAGATACTTAAAATGGGTAAAGAAAAACCCCAGAGCGCATATAAATTTATTTGGAATTGCTCTTGCAGTGCTTTTCCTAAACTGGATTATGAGCAATGACCAGTACAGATATGCGTTTACATTTTTTATTGCACCATGGCTGCTTGTTGTAAGTGTGGGATATTGGGCATTTAAGTTGTTTTTCACAATGAAAAGCAAGAAACCACTTGCAATGACGAGCAGAGTAAAAAGGCTGTTTGTGACAATAGTGTTTATTCTTATAGCCGCTTATATTGATGTGCTTGTGCTATCACTGATAGACATGCTCATTTTCGGGCGTGCAGAAGATGGCATCCGTGGTTTCTTCACATATGGCTATTGCTTTGTTCTCGCTATTTTCCCAATAGGCATCATTTTGCCACCGATAGCGGCGATAATCAATTCACCCATTGAGAATAAAATCAATGCTAAATTTCTTGAAAGTGCAAAGGCAAAGCTTGGCAGTGCGCATGATTTAATAAAAATCGGTGTCACAGGAAGCTACGGCAAGACCAGCACGAAATATTTCATAAAAGAGATGCTCATGCAAAAGTACAACACTTTCATGACCCCCGAGAGTTACAACACGACGCTGGGCGTGGTGCGTGCGGTTAATGAGGGTCTAAACGGCATGGCTCAAGCTTTTGTCTGTGAGATGGGTGCGAAAGCGAAGGGCGACATTAAGGAGATTTGCGATCTTGTCTCACCGAAATATGGGGTGATTACCGCCGTGGGGCTTGCGCATCTTGAGAATTTCAAGTCGGTGGACAACACGAGGGCTGCGAAATTTGAGCTTGCATATGCGCTCCCTGAAGATGGCATGGCATTTTTGAACATGGACAGTGTGGAGCTTGCTAAAGAAGGATATACAGGGCTGCACAAAACATATGGGCTCGATGAGAGCTATGATTTCTATGCAAAGGATATTGAGACGACGGAAGACGGCACGACATTTACGCTGTGCAGTAAAGCCGGTGGAGACGTGGAGCTTTCAACAAAATTGCTGGGTAAACACAATGTCGTAAATCTAGTAGGTGCGGCGGCGGTCGCATATGAACTTGGGGTCACGCTTTCACAAATAAAAGAGGCGGTGCACAGGATTGCACCGGTGCCACACAGACTTGAACTTATTAAGGATCAGCATGGTCAAATCACGATAGATAATGCGTTTAATTCAAATCCTGAAGGGGCGGCAGAGGCACTTGAAATTCTCTCTAAGATGAAAGGAAGACAGCGCATTGTCATCACTCCCGGGATAATAGAGCTTGGTGAGCGTGAATATGAGGAGAATAAAAATCTTGGGCGAAAAGCCGCAAGTTGCGCCGATATTATCATTGGTGTTGGAGAGAGTAGGGCAAAACCCATATTAGAGGGTGCTAGGGAGATGGGATTTCCTGAAGAAAAAATGATGGCGGCAAAAAATTTGCGTGATGCAATTGCAAAAATGCGCTCAGTGATTGACGGACCTGCCGCATTGCTCCTTGAGAACGATTTACCGGATAACTATGAAAAAGCGTAAGAGTAAAAGTTAAACAGCAGAAGATTTAGGATTGGGGTGTTTTATGAAAATCAACATTGGCGTATTTTTCGGGGGCTCAAGCGTTGAGCATGAAGTTTCAATCATCTCCGCAGTGCAGGCGATGATGAATATGGATGAGGTGAAATATCATGTCATTCCGCTTTATTTTAGCAAGGAAGGGGTTCTGTACACAGGTGACGCTCTTAGGAAAATTGAGAACTACAAAAATATCGACAATATGTTAAAGAGCTGTACTCCTGTTGTCGTAGCTAGGCAGAGTAAGGATAGTGTGGAGCTTTTGAGAGCGCAGCCTAAGAAATTTTCAAATAATGTGATTGATAAAATTGATGTGGCATTTCCGATTGTACACGGTACTAATACGGAGGATGGCTCATATCAAGGTTTTTTCGAGACGCTGAGAATACCATATGTCGGAAGTGATGTGCTGTCAAGTGCTCTTGGCATGGATAAAGTTGCCTCTAAATATGTCATGAGGGGAGCGGGGCTGCCCGTGCTCGATTTTGTGTCATTTTACGCAAAAGATTATCAAGAAAACCCCACATCAATTATAACAAGAATTGATGTTAAGTTTGGGTTTCCTGTGATTGTAAAGCCTGCAAATCTCGGCTCGAGCATTGGAATTAAGTTGGCAAAAGATGTTGAGGAGCTCGGTGAGGCGATTAGCTATGCCTCGCAGTTTGCAAATAGGATTATAATTGAGCGTGCAATTACAAAGTTGCGTGAGATTAATTGCGCTGTAATCGGCGACTATGAGAGGGCGACGGCGTCACTTTGTGAAGAGCCGATGTCAAAAGATGAAATCCTGTCATTTTCAGATAAATATCTCTCGGATAGTGAGGGGGCTAAGGGGATGAGTTCTGCACAGAGAAAACTGCCGGCAGAGTTGAGCCCTGAACTTGAAGAGGAGTGTAAAAACTTAGCGCTTCAAGCGTTTAGGACACTTGGTTGCTCAGGCATTGCGAGAATTGACCTCATGATTGATACAGCAGAAGAAAAAGTCTATATCAATGAGCTCAATACAATTCCGGGAAGCCTTGCATATTATCTGTTTGCAGCAGCAGGAAAGAACTATTTCGAAATCATATCAGAGCTTGTTGTGCTCGCTATTAAGCGTCACAGGGAGAGAGAAAATCTCTCGTTTAGCTTTGACACGAATATATTGGAAGTGAAAGGGTCAATCGTTTCAGGAGTGAAAAAATAGGGGGTTTTTATGAAGAAAATCAGGATGGGCAAAACTGAAATCATGGCGACAAAAACATCCTTCGGGGCCTTGCCTATTATGCGTGTATCAATGTCAGAGGCAAGGGAAATTCTGCGATATGCATATGACTCGGGCATAAACTATTATGATACTGCTCGTCAATATACCGACAGCGAAGAGAAGATTGGATATGCGTTGTCAGATGTGCGTGATAAAATTTATATTGCGACTAAGTCGAACAAGTTGACGGTGGCAGAAATGGAGAAAGAACTCCATACCAGCTTAAAAAATCTCAAAACCGACTACATAGATGTATACCAATTGCACAATCCTCCATTTTGCCCAAAACCAGATGGCGAAGACGGTATATATGATTTTCTTGTAAAAGCGAAAGAGGCTGGAAAAATTCGAAACATTGCGATTACAAACCACAGATTGCATGTGGCGAAAGAGGCGATTGAAAGCGGACTGTATTCACTGTTGCAATTTCCTCATGCATATCTTTCAACTGAGGTGGAAATTGATGTTGCAAGGCTAAGCGTAGAGGCTGACATGGGATTTGTGGCGATGAAACCATTTGCAGGCGGCGCTCTGCAACATGCGTCGGCGGTGTATTCGTTTTTTGCGAAAGCTGAAAATGTCTTGCCGATATATGGGATACAGAAGCTTGAAGAACTAAAGGAAATTCTCTCATTTGAGGAAAATCCGCCAAATGAGGACGAGGTGAAAGCGATTATTGAGAAAGACAGAAAAGAGCTTTCGGGCGATTTCTGTCGAAACTGTGGATACTGCTTGCCATGTCCTGTGGATATTGATGTTGCGGCGGTCAGCAGATCATATCACAATTTGCGCAGAATGCCGGCTGAGATGATGATCACTGACGCGTGGGCGAAAATGATGGAGGACACAAAAAAATGTGTCAATTGCGGTGCTTGTGTCAAACGATGTCCATATGACTTAAATCCACCATCACGCTTTGAGATGTTGCGTGTGGATTATGAGGAGCATTACACAAAACATATGGCGAAAGCTTAATTTGAATTGATACATATATATTATAAGGAGCTGGGAACAGCTCCTTTTTCGTGCAAAAAGCACAGATGTTACACAATTGACGTTTATGCGTTTATTAATAAAATATCGCCAAATTCGTCAAAATTTAGGTCATAATCATACTATGTTTAATTTGTTTTTATATCTGTAAAAATTTCAATATGTTTTTTTGGAAATCGTAATTTTAGTTAATATTTTTACAAGAAAATTACAGAGCTTTGCCAAATTATTACTAAAATTTGCTTGCAATTTTTTTCTGTATATGCTAACATGAAAAGAGTGATACATATAAATATGTAAATAAAAAAATGGAGGAAGAAAATGAAGAAAAGAATATTAGCGGCAATCATGTGTGTAGCGGTTATGTTTGCGATGGTTGTGCCTGCATTTGCATCAGCGGTGCCTGTAACAACAATGGCGATGGACGACTCAACAATCGTAATTTTGCACACAAATGACACTCACTGTGCTATTGAAGATGGCATGGGATTTGAAGGTGTTGCGGCATACAGAGACGAGATGGAGGCGATGTATGAATACGTGACTCTTGTGGACGCAGGTGATGCGGTTCAAGGCGGCCCTGTTGGAAAACTTACAACAGGTATGGCTATTGTCGACATCATGAACGCGGCAGAATATGATATTTTTGTGCTTGGTAATCATGAATTTGATTATCAAATTCCAAGAATGTTTGAACTAATGGAAGCGATGGATGCTGAGATTGTGTCCTCAAACTTCATTGATCTGGAGACAGGTGAATCTGTGTTCAATGCATATGCAATAGTAAGCTATGGCGATGTCGATGTTGCATATGTTGGAATTACAACACCTGAATCATTCACAAAATCAACTCCAACATATTTCCAAGATGAAAATGGAGAATTCATCTATGGATTTAGCGAGGACGAGAGCGGTGAAGCACTATATGCAAATGTGCAAGCATCGGTTGACGCGGCACTTGAAGATGGTGCAGATTATGTAATTGCACTTGGGCACCTCGGCGTTGACGAGCAATCAGCTCCATGGCGCTCAACAGATGTCATTGAGAATACAACAGGAATTGATGTATTCATCGATGGGCATTCTCATACAACAATAACAGAAGAAATTGCAAATGAAGATGGCGAGACTGTTTTGCTAAACCAAACAGGCGCGTACTTCAGTTCACTTGGCAAAATCATGATTGACACTGAAGAAAATTCAATCACAGCTGAGCTCATCACTGAATATGAGCCTGAAAACGCTGAGGTTAAAGCGGTGGTTGATGAAATCATTGCAGAGCATGAAGTTCTTCTTAATGAAGTTGTAGCGCAGACAGATGTTGTTCTAGCGGTGACAGATCCTGCAACAGGCGAGAGAATGATTAGAAACAGCGAAACAAATCTTGGAAATCTTGCGGCTGACGGATACAGATATCTTCTTGAGGCTGATGTTGCGCTTGTAAATGGCGGCGGTATCCGTGCGGATATCGAAGTTGGAGAAGTTACAAATAATGACATCATCAGCGTTCATCCGTTTGGAAACAATGCAACTCTTGTGGCGGTAACAGGGCAAATGCTCCTTGATGCACTTGAGATGGGTTCAAAAAATGCGCCTGAAGAGAGCGGCGGATTCCTACATGTTTCAGGTATGACATATGCAATTGACACAACAATCCCATCATCTGTTGTAACTGATGATAAGGGTTCATTTGTAAGTGTTGACGGCGAGTACCGCGTCTTTGATGTTACAGTCGGTGGCGAGCCACTCGACCTTGACGAAGTGTATACAGTTGCATCACATGACTATATGCTACTATCATTTGGTGATGGCATGACAATGTTCGATGGCGCTGAAGTTTTAAGAGAATATGTAATGGTTGACAACGAAGTTTTAATTAATTATATCACTGAAAATCTCGGTGGTGTTGTTGGCGAAGAATATTCAGATGTATATGGCGAAGGCCGTATCACTATGCTTGTAAGTGAAGAGGTTGTTGAGCCTGAAATCGAAGAGCCAACAGTCGAAGATGAAGTTGAAGTTGAGTTGTTCATCTACGAAGTGGTTGAGGGTGACACACTCGTTCAACTAGCAAGAGAATTCTACGGCGACGCAGCTTTCTACGAGCTTATCTATGAAGTGAACAGCGATGAAATCAGCAATCCTGATTTAATCTATGTCGGTCAAATCCTATTAATCCCATCAATTTCATAATTAATCAATGAAAATTAGCGTGTCGATAACTTTGTTTTCGACACGCTAATTTTTTTGCAGAAATTTGTAAATATAATTGATTTCATCGGGGATTTTATCTGATAAGAAGTGAGTTTGCTAAAAATACAGGCTTCGCTCGCTCAAACGAATGGAGATTAAAGAATGCGAAATCACATTGACAGCAATGACTTTTTGTGATAATATCAAACATAATAAAACGAAGGAGGGCTGGCTATGTCTATAAACGCTTGGCTTATTTATAACACATGTTTGCACAGCGAGCAATATCTCTCGGTATATGATTTATATGTAGAGGCGGCGAAAAAATTCGATGTGACGCTATCGCTAAAGCGAAATGATGAAATCTATACATATATTGACGATGATGGGGTATCACTTGAAGCGCAAAGCCCTGATTTTGTTATTTTTCTTGATAAGGACATAAGGCTTGCTAGACAACTTGAATTGTATAGAATACCTCTGTTTAATAGTGCGAATGCGATTGAAATTTGTGATGATAAGATTTACACTATGCAAAGTCTCTGTGCAAGGGGACTGAAAATGCCCAAGAGCATCTTTAGCTATTTGAGCTATAACAATGAATGTGCGAACAGTGAGCGACACAGGGAACATATCATGCGTGAACTCACATTCCCGCTCGTCTTAAAGGAGGCGTTTGGATCATTTGGGCAGCAGGTCTATTTGATTCATAATGAAAATGAGTTGGTAAAAAAGCAAGCTGAGATTTCAAATAAGGCGTATATGGTGCAGGAGTATATAAAGAGCAGTCACGGGCGCGATGTTCGGATATATGTGGTGGGCGGCAAGGTTGTCGGCTCCATGCTTCGACAAAATGCGAATGATTTTCGTGCAAATGCATCAAATGGAGGGGTATGTTCAGCATATCAGCCAAGCAAGGAGTTTTGCGATATGGCAATTCGTGCCGCAGAAATTCTAAAGCTCGATTTCTGTGGTGTGGATATCATGTTCGGCGAAAATGAAGAGCCGATACTCTGTGAGGTCAATTCGGGCGCACATATTAAAAATATGCTTGAGGTGAGTGGGATAAATATCGCAGAGCACATTATTCAATACATTTTGGAGAGAGTTAATGTCAGACGGAGTTTTAATATACACTAAGCTAGACTACGAGAAGAATGTCTGGTTTGCAACGAGATTAATAGACTGCTTAAGTGAAGTGGGGCTTTGTGTGAAGTTGGTTTTCGCTGAGGACATGGAGCTTGTGGCAAAAGACGGGCTATATGTAAATATCCAAGGCGAGCCACTGTGCGCTGTGAAGTTTGCTATAAATCGCAGTCGCTCATATTTGATTAGCCGGCATTTAGAGGCGATGGGTGTGCGTTGCTTCAACAGTGCCGATGTGACTAGGATATGCAATCATAAGGGGCTTAGCCATCAACTTGTCAATGCAACTAAAATTCCCTCCGCAAAAACGATTATAGCTAGGAAGAGTGGGTTTAACCCGAAATACCACAGCAATTTCCCATATGTCGTGAAATCTGTGAGTGGACATGGAGGCGCTCAGGTGTATAAAGTGCACAGCTTAGATGAACTTGAGCAAGCGCTGAGTATGATTAATGGTGAGGAGTTTATCTTGCAGGATTTCCAAGAGAATTGCATTGGGGATTTGCGTGTTTTTGTTATAGGAGGGGAAATTGTTTCCTCAATTTTGCGCTCTTCACAGGGCGATTTCAGAGCAAATCATTCACTTGGCGGAAACTCTAAGCTCTATTTATTGGCTGAAAATGAGAGGGAACAGGTGCAAAAAATTTGCGAATTACTGGAGTTTGACTTCGTTGGGATAGACTTCTTGCTTTGTGAAGATAAATTGCTTTTTAATGAGATTGAAGATGTTGTTGGGACAAGGGCGCTATATAAAAACAGCGACATTGATGCGGCTTTTCAATTTGCTAAATATATAAAGTCAAGAATTGATTAAATAAAATCATTTTACCGTGACAGATGCGTTATTGCATATTGAATCGAATTACAAAGCTAGTGCAGATTACTTGCGCTAGCTTTGTTTTTGCAGCTAATCTTTGGAAAAATGTCTAAATTGTTAATAATAATCTTGCTTTTTTTCTAAAACAAGCCGAATCAATCGCAAAGAGCAAAGTGGAATATTCATGTATCGACATCAATAAAACCGCTTAAAATCAAGGAATTCAATAAAAATTAATAGAATGTTATCTTTACAAATATGAAAATAATGTTATAATATTATTAATGAAATTTATATTGAGTGAAAGGAAGAGGCATTTATGAAAAAGTCAGGGACAAGAGGTCAAAAAACAAGGCAATTATCATCGCAATTGAACATTATGATAGCGGTTATGACAACGGCTATTGTCACAGTTATGATTATTATCAGCGGAATGGTGACTCAAAATAATGTTGATGGCGAATTAATTGACCAATGCGTGACCGGTACGAATTTGCTTGAGTATGAGCTGAGTTTGCCAGAGGTCAGCGCCATGGAGGATAAGACAGAAATTCTAGATCACTTAAAAGAAATCACGGGATATGAATTTACAATTTTTAATGGAGATATTCGAGAGTTTACTACGATAGTACAAGATGGCAAGCGTGTCACGGGGACAAGGCTTGATTCTGACATTACTGATATTGTGTTAAAACAAGGCAAAAGTTACGTGGGTGAAGCGACGATTCTTGGAGAGAAACATATTACGTCATACATACCGCATTTTGATGAGAGTGGTAAGATTACCGGTGTGATTTTTTGTGGAATTAAAGCAAGTGCAAATGATGCGGCTATCAGCAGAGCGCTTACGATTTCAATGTTTGTTGGAATTGCACTAATTCTGATTGTTTGTATAATTGCGAAAGTTGTTATAAATAAAACAGTCGCAAGTCCACTGGCTAAAGTCATGAGTGCAGCTGGAAAAATGGCTCAGGGCTATATGAATTTCGAGCTGAATGTTGAAGCAAATAATGAAATTGGACAGCTTGCAAATGGGTTTAATGAGATGAAGTCGGCACTTTCAGCGCTTAATTCAACGCTCGTGGGTTTACTTGCTAAAATTGCAAAGGGAGATTGGAATGTTGACATTGGAAGCCCAGATATGTATATTGGCGATTGGAAGCAGTTGTATAGATCAGTTGATGAGATGACAATGTCGGTGAGAGGAGCACTATCGCAAGTTTCTTTATCCGCAGGGCAGATTAGTTCGAGCGTAATTTCAGTTTCAGGAAGCGCACATTCACTTGCAGAAGGTGCAATTGACCAAGCAAACAGCGTGGAGACTTTGTCAAGAAATCTTCAAGACATTTCACATCAAATTGAAGATAATACTGTGAATACAAGAAAAGTCAACGATATTGCGATGATCTCAAGCGAGGTTACGAAAGCTACACTTATAGATATGAAGAAAATGCTTGACGCTATGCAAGAGATTTCAAGCACTTCGGAAAATATTGAAAAGGTAATAAAAGTAATTGATGATATAGCGTTTCAGACGAATATCCTTGCGCTAAACGCTGCGGTTGAGGCGGCAAGAGCCGGAAGTGCGGGCAAGGGATTTGCGGTGGTTGCTGACGAAGTCAGAAATCTTGCTCAAAAATCGTCTGAAGCGGCGAAGAGCACGTCGCAGCTAATTGAGCACTCGATTGGAGCGGTACAGCTGGGTGAAGGCATTGCAAAAAAAGCTAATAATTCATTTGAGGACCTTGCGGATAAAGTACATGAAATGGTCAGGATTATTGATGAAATTGCTAAGGCGACAGAGGAGCAGGCTGTGGGTATAAAGAATATCTCGAGTGGGATTGAGCAGATTTCAACAGTTGTTCAAGCGAATACTTCGATGAGTGAGAAGAGTGCAGAAGCGAGTCAAAATCTTGAAACACAGGCTACAACCTTGCATGTGTTGGTTGAAAAATTCAAGTTATAGAAAAAATGCCCGAAACTGAGCTTTCGGGCATTTTTTATTATGTTGTAAGAATATAGGCAAATTAGTGGCAGAATTGAGAATTAATTTACATGCTGTGGAATCTGTGCTACAATACATTTGAGGTGATATGATGAAAATTTATATAGCGGATGATGAAAAGAGCATAAGGGATATTATAAGCGGTTTTCTTAGGAACAGCGGATATGAAGTTGTGAGCTTTGAAAATGGCGATTTGCTTAGAGATGAATTTATAAGAAATCCTGCGGATATGGTTATTTTAGATGTAATGATGACAGGCACAGATGGTGTCACGATTTGCTCGCAGATTCGTGAGAACAACAATGTGCC
Organism: uncultured Oscillospiraceae bacterium; assembly: GCA_964370145.1. Lineage (GTDB taxonomy): Bacteria > Bacillota > Clostridia > Oscillospirales > Feifaniaceae > CAYJIE01. Next base: position 13,231 of record CAYJIE010000031.1, on the reverse strand, counting down.
GATTATAATTGTGTCTGCGAAGGATTCAGAACTTGATAGAATCACAGGGATCACAATGGGCGCTGACGATTATCTTGTGAAGCCATTCGCTCCAATGGAACTTGTCGCTAGGGTCAATTCGATTTTTCGCCGAATGTCATTTAGTGAGGCGACAAAGGAAAAAAACTTACTAGGCTTTGGTAATATTGAAATTGATGTCGCCAGGAAAAGTTGCATGTCAAATGGAGAAAAACTCGATGTGACACCGACAGAATTTATGCTCATGTCATATATGTTTGAGAATTATGACAGGGCGGTTTCGAGAGACGAGCTCTTGAAAAATGTGTGGAAATTTGACTATGAAGTCGATACGAAAGCATGTGACGATGTGCTTAAAAGACTTAGAAAAAAGCTGATAAAGACAAATGTGAGGATTATCTCAGTGTGGGGATTTGGGTTCAAGCTTGAATTGGAGGGCGTTGATGACGACAATAAGAAATAGGATATCAAGGCCATATTTAGCCATTATCGTGTTGATACCGATAACCATTTTGCTGTTGTTTAATCTGATTGTGTCGATTTACACTAGCAGACAAGCAACGCAGGATTTGCAAGCGGCAGTGGCAGAGATTGCAGAGACGCTTAAACGACAAAATTTTCAAAACTCAAGGTTTCCTGAAAATCTACAAGATGCAGAAAGTACTACAAATGAAAGCAATATGCAAGGGGCTGTGAGTCTAATCACATTGATAAATCAGCAAAAGCACTCGAGTTCAGCTGAACTAGTGGTGTTTAACAGAAGCGGTGAACTCGCAAAAATGTTTAATACGGATAGTTTTGTTACGGATGAACTTGCGGCATTAATATACGATGAAACGGAAAAACTCGACTATAATGAAATTGGCTCACTTAAATATGCGAGCGATACCTATTATGTGGTCGAGGTAGAATATGAAAGCCTGACGATGACAGATAAGGTCGTGTATATCTCCAAAGGACTTGTAATTGATGAATTTGTATCGACTGTCAATATCGTTTTAATTATTGTATCGGTCATTATCACGCTTATTGCCCTTTTCGTTTCATCAAGGGTAACAAATGCAATCGCAAAGCCGATTGAGCATCTCACTTCACTTGTGGAGAACATGAGAACTGATGAAATTATAGCGATTGACGATAGGAGTGACAGTCTTGAATTGCAGAAACTGACAAAGGAGATAAATGAATTAAACAGGCGTATATATCAGTATAATGAGTCGCAAAAGAGCTTTTTGCACAATGCCTCACATGAATTGCGCACGCCCCTTATGAGTATACAGGGTTATGCAGATGGCATAGAGATGGGGATTTTTGAAGATGCAAAGGGGACGGCTCATCTGATTTCTGATCAGAGTAAGCGCTTGACAAAATTAGTGGATAGCTTGCTAAGTCTGGCGAGAGTGGAGAATTTTAGTGAAAATAATAAGCTTGAGATGCTTGATATTGGTGACTGCTTGCTTGAGTTAATCGAGGGGTATAGGGGATATGCGCTAAGTCATGATATTGAGATAAAGACGCAAATAGCGCAAAATATTTGCGCAAACGCCAGCAATGAGTTGATTTGCAGCAGTGTTGGAAATGTGCTCTCTAATGCTATTAGATATGCGAGTGCTTGCGTGAAAATATCACTTGCTGTAGTAGATAGTCATGCGGTTATTATGGTGAGAGATGACGGCGCCGGAATTGCGCAGCTTGAAACGATTTTTGATAGATTTTCCAAAGGTGAAGACGGCAACTTCGGACTTGGGCTGTCAATTGCGAAAACATCGGCGGAGATGATGGGCGGCGAGCTTATCGCATATAATGACGGCGGTGCAGTGTTTGAATTGAAACTGCCACTATAATAAAACAAAGCCTGCGGAAAGTCCGCAGGCTTTGTTTTATTAGCAGGCTATTTAGCGAGCGAGGACAGAATTAAATCCATTTCTATTGTTGCGTTGTGTCGTATTTGATATTGCAAACTAGGGCGCCCAAGTGAGCCGTAGTTTATCTCCTCTTCACTGATCATCGCCTGACACAGAAAATCCATATATTTTTTTATCGTCACTCGAGAGAGTTGCGTCGAAGTGGAGATTTCACTGATGCCAAATGAGTTGCCGCTCTGGCAAATTTCTGACCAAATCAATTTTAAGGTATTTATGTCAATCCCCTTTGGTAGCCGTATTTTAGGAGTGGACAGCTTTTGTGCGTGCATGATATTATCAATATCCGTTTGGTGATATTCATCTTTTTGTAGGTGGGTCAGTTTAGATTGCGCTAAAGAGAGTGCCTTGGTAAAACGCTCGAAAGTAAATGGCTTTATGATATAATCGATGACGCCATAACCAACGGATTTTTCGACAGTGTATTTATCCTTCGCGGCACTTAGAACAACGATTCCTGTACGCAAATCATTTTCTCTTATATATGTGAGTAGTGTAGTTCCGCTCGAATCTCCAAGGAAAATATCAAGTAAAACTAAGTCAACTGAATTTTTTTGCAAAAATTCAATTGCCTCGCCGACATTTTTGGCAATACCGCTGAGAGTGAATCCGTTTACATTACTTAGATATGATGAATTTATTTGTGCTACCATTGGGTCATCTTCTACAATTAGGACCTTAAAATTCATAACTCTTCTCCTTTTTGGATATCCAGTTTTATGTGCACAATTATCGTTGTACCGGCATCAGAGCTATACACATTTGTAAAACCATTGCGTTTTGTGATGGCTCTTTTTACAAGATATAGCCCTGTACCATGATTGCTACCCTTTGTGGTCACGCCCTTTTTGAAAATGTCATTTTGATCTTCAAAGCTGATCCCATCTCCATTATCTGCAACAGCAATTTTAAGAATGTTGTCATCAACCAAATGAGAGACTTCGAGCTTTACATATCTTGAGTTGCTGTCTGAAAAACTCTCGAATGAATTGTCTAGAAGGTTGCCGATAATTGTGATGACGTCATGGAGGAGTGCGTTGTCTTTAATGACGGGGACGGTGTTTTTGACATCGATTTCAAAATCAATATTTCGCTCTTTGGCGTGGCTGTGTTTGCTACTTAAAAAGGCAGATAAAATGCTGTCTTTGATCTGTGCAACGGGTGAGAAAGTCTCAATGTACTTCACTTCAATGATATCTTTGACATAGTCCTCAAGAGCGTCATAGTTCTTATCAAATATAAGTCCATGGACGGCGTGAATTGTGTTTCTAAATTCATGGACTTGCGCTCTTAGAGCGGACATATAGTTCTTAACGCCGGTTAACTCCTCTGCAAATAGATATGTCGCATCTTTTGGCCTAAGAGTAAATGCGACGCCAAACCACTCGGTATCCTTAGCGCTTTCGTTGTAGATATCATTTCTGTCAACGAAAAATTCTTTCCCTGCAAATCTTGCGACCATATAGTCAGCATATTCTTCGTTTGAGCTGGAAAACACATTAAAAAGCTCGACTTCAAGGTCATTTTCTAATTTATCGAGCTGTAACATTTGCTTTGCAGAGTCATTTATGAGGGTGAGCTTATTAAAAAGCTCGACTTCAAGGTCATTTTCTAATTTATCGAGCTGTAACATTTGCTTTGCAGAGTCATTTATGAGGGTGAGCTTTTTATTCTTATCAAAAAATAGTATTCCCTCATTAATTGAATCAACAATAGCAACACGCTCTTTTGTAATACGTACGATGTCCTCGGGTTCGTAGTCAAGCAATAGGGAGCGGATTTTTTTTGCGATATATAATGAAAAGGGTAGCGAGATGAAAAGGGAGACAAGTGAGCCTAGCATAATTAGAATAATGCATTGTGTGATGACATCGTTGAAAATGTTTTTCTCAAAGCTCACCACCACATGCCCAATCATATTATCAGTCTCGTCTTCAATAAAGGCAAAAGCCTTTAGACCGCTGCCCATTGCACCTTCGGAGTCAAATGCAAAGAAATCCTCACCCAGAGCAATGCGCTCCTCGTGCTCCGTTTGGGCAACTGTGCCTATTTTATCTTCCTCAAAATGAGTTAAACGTATATAATCACTGGTCGCAATTGCGATGTAGTAGCCCGTCTCCTCCGTGATTGACTGTATATAGCGAAAAACATCGGGGTCGCTCTTCGCGCTCTTCGCCATCTCAATTACATCATCTTGTTTACTTATTGCATCTGCTAAACGCAAAAAACTCTGGCCGTAATTCTCATATTGCAAATTGTAGATATACAACGAAAATGCAGAGCTTAGGAAAAGTACGGAACTTAAAACAACAAGCAAATTTGTATATACTAATATATTGTTTAATTTATATTTCATAGAAAAGCCCTTTCATGTAATGTATTAATTTAATCATATGTATTCTTGTTTGTCAATTAAAGAAAAGCTGAGCATAGTTTTTTAAAAGCTCAGTTTAAAAAATTTAAAAAATCTTAACATAATTATAAAAACTATGATTTGTTGGAGGTATTATATATAATAAGTGTAGAATGCAATCAGCCAAATGTGCAACTTGACGAAAATGACTAGTGTTGTTTGTGCAAGTAAGCCAAAAACAGCGGATACTTAAATTGCAAAATACAACACAACTGGGTTAAGAGCAAAAATATCAACATAAAATGGAGGGACTATGAAAAAATCGACAGTTTTGGCGATAAACGGAATGCTTGGAAAAGGCTTTCCGATGTCGTCATTTGAGGCAGGAATGGCGAGAAAACCCGATATTATTGGAGCGGATGCAGGCTCGGTTGACGGTGGACCATCATATCTTGCGACAGGGTTAACAGGAATTGGTGTCAACGGTATTTATCGTGACTTGAAAGCAGTGTTGCCAAGAGCGCTTGAGACAAAAACGCCTTTTGTAATTGGCTCTGCGGGCACAGCGGGCGGCAAACCGCAAGTTGATCTATTCCTTGGATATCTTAAACAAATTAAAGAGGAGTGTAATCTACGTGATTTCACAGTGGCAGTAATATTAAGTGAAATACCAAAAGATTATATAAAGCTAAAAATTACTGAGGGTAAAATTAAGGCGATGCCAGGGCTTGTGCCAACTCTCACAGCTGAGATTGTTGACGGAGCGGAGCGTATTGTTGGGCAGATGGGAATTGATCCTTTTGTTGAAGCGCTTAAGCTTAATACAGATGTCGTGTTGACAGGTCGTGCTTGTGACACAGCTATCTATGCGGCGCATGGCGTAATGATTGGATTGCCGATTGCGCTTGCAAAACATGCAGCTAAAATAATTGAATGTGGAACGCTATGCGCTGTTCCTCCGTCAGGCGGCGACTGTATGTTAGCAGAGATATTTGAGGATCACTTTACGATTGAGACATTAAATCCAAAACGTGGTGTAACTGAGATGAGTGTCGCGGCGCATACAATGTATGAGAATGACCACCCATCACAGTTCTATGAGCCAGAAGGTCTTGTGGACTGTTCTGAGTGTAAATTTGAGCAAATTTCACCAAGTTGCATTAAGATTTCAGGAACAAAACATGTTGATTTACCGCATTCAATAAAACTGGAAGGCTCAACTTTGGAAGGATATCGCTCGATTGCATTTTCAAGCTCTCGTGATGCGACATTTATCAAAAATTTCGACTATATCAAAGAGGCGTCTATTAAAGCAGTTGATGAGATGATTGGGACACAAGAAGAGGCGGGATATACAGTTAATTTCCGCGTATTTGGTCACAATGCAATTCTTGGGGCACTTGAGAGAGAGCCATTTGAGGGGCATGAGATGTGCATTCTCCTTGATGTTGTAGCGAAAACACAGCAAGATGCGGACGATATTGTCTCGCAATATCGCAATCAGCTAATGCATAAAGATTTCCCCGGTCGTAAATCTGTCGGCGGAAACAGTGCGTCTCCAATTTCGCCGCTTGAAATACCCGTAGGGCCAGTGTTTGAGTTTAGCATTTTCCATATCATGCAAACTGATGGCGATAAATTATTTAATGTTGAAGTAAGAGAGGTGTAAGAATGGCAAAATTAGGTGATTTGGCTGATATCTGCAGAAGCAAAAATGCAGGGCCGTATATGCTCACAGTCGATTTTCTCTTTGAAGATGAAGAAATTTACACAAAAATAAAAAATACAGCTCAAATTAAGGCGGAAACCGTGGCGGAGCTATATAAGGTGAAGCCCGAGCAAGTGTCAATAAGCTATTTTGATGTGGTGAAGGCAATTAAAGTATCAGTGCCAAGACTTGTTTCTTCAGGCAGTCGATTTGATACAGATGTCTTTGGGGCACAGCAACACACACCAATGACAAGTATTGAAATTAATATCTAAGAAAAACAGGGCATTCTCACGAGAGAATGCCCTGTTTTTAAGCATAGCTATACCAAGGCTAAAATGCATTGAATAGTTGCCAAAAACGATAAAAACCTTAATTATTGATAACATTGATTGAATAACCTAAAAATTTAAACCAAATCAAACGATTTCCATCAATGTGACTTAATAAATTTAACCGATATCGGTTATTATACACAAAAACTATCGTAAAAATTTGGTTAACTTTATAAATTTAATTTAATTATAAATATTGACTTGCTTTTTGCAATGTGATATTATTAATGAAGATAGTTTTGATAATGGAGAAAAAATGCTTATGATTGACGGCTATTTTAGCAGTTTGCTCAAGGATAAAAAGAATATTGTTTTCATTGGTGAGGCAGGCTCTGGAAAGAGCGAGCTCGCGATTAATATATCCATAAGATTGTTAGCTCTTGAAAAAAGGGGAGTGCATCTTTTTGATATGGATCAGACCAAGCCATTGTTTAGAACTCGCGATGTTGCGGATTTTCTTGTGGACAAGGGTGTGGTCGTGCATAGTCACGCCCAGTTAATGGATTCACCTGTCACAGTCCCAGGTGTACTCGAAACACTTTCAAATGAAGACGCGGTAACTCTTCTCGACGTTGGTGGGAATGCGGTTGGAGCCCGAATGGTGGGGCAGTTTTCCCATGCACTTAACAATGAGAATACCGTGGTCTTTTTTGTAATCAATCCATATCGTCCGTGGTCGAGAGACGCAATGGGGATTACTCAAACTGTTGAACAACTAAAAAGAGTGTCAAGGATTGCGAATGTTAAACTCATTGCAAATCCTAATTTAGGGCCGACGACAACAAAAGAAGATGTTATAAAGGGAATTGCAAAACTTGAAGGGCTATTGGCTGAGAATGAGAATATTGAGTTTGTAGGTGCTCTGACTGATTTTGTCGACGATGTAAAACAGGAAATAAATTATCCGATTTTGCCTGTTAGATTGCATATACTGTACCCATGGCTTGAGGAATAGGCAGAAGATGCCTAGCTAAAAATGTCAACCCAATGCAACAGGAGTTGCTATTATAAAATTAAAACAGGAGGATTTATCATGCCAAAAGTAGAAATTATACCAAATTTTTGCAAAAGTTGTCAACTGTGCCTTACCGCATGTCCGAAAAATGTACTTGCAGTAGGCAAAAAGGCGAATAACAAGGGATATTATTACATTGAGGATGTAAACCCCGATGCTTGCATAGGGTGTAAAATGTGCGCAGAGATTTGCCCAGATGGTGCAATCGAAGTCTATAAATAATATTTAGGAGGTATTGTCATGGATAGAGTTTTCATGAAAGGCTGTGAAGCCATTGCGGAAGCGGCTGTTCTTGCAGGATGTAGGTTCTTCGCAGGATATCCGATCACGCCACAAAACGAAATTCCCGAGTATTTTTCAAGGAGAATGCCTGAAGTAAACGGCGTTTTTGTACAAGGTGAGAGTGAAGTAGCATCTGTTAATATGCTATTTGGTGCGGCAGCAAGCGGCACACGCTCAATGACATCAAGTTCATCATGTGGAATTTCACTTAAGTCAGAGGGAATTAGCTTCCTTGCATCTGCAAGACTTCCTTCAGTCATCTGCTCAGTTATGCGTGGAGGCCCTGGAATTGGTGCAATTCAGCCTTCACAACAAGACTACACACAAGCGACAAAAGCAAGCGGTAACGGTGGTTTCCGTATGATCGTTTTTGCTCCTGCGTCAATTCAAGAGGCAGTTGATTTCACTTACAGAGCATTTGACATTGCTGATAAATATTCAAGACCTGTAATGGTTCTAATCGATGGATTTACAGCGGCAATGATGGAGCCTGTTGTACTTCCTCCTAAGATGACAGATGAGGCGATTAAAGAGAATAAAGATTCTAAGAAGTCATGGGCAGCGATTGGTAAAAACGGCGGACAACTACATTCGATTTTTGCCGGTGCATGGTCAGGACTTGAGGATAACAATAAGGAAGATGCTGAGCTTTATGACAAATGGGACAGAGAAGATGTCGAAGTTGAAGAGATGTATCTTGACGACTGCGAACTCGTTATTTCTGCATATGGCGTCGCTGCTCGTATCTCAAAATCAGCGCTTGAAATTCTTCGCAAAGAAGGATATAAAGTGGGTATGATTAGACCGATTACAGTAAATCCATATCCATATGCAAGCTATAAAAAATTCGATTACAGCAAGGTTAAAAACATCATCAATGTTGAGATGTCAATTCCTGCACAACATGTAAACGATGTCAGAATGGCGACACTTGACCAAGTGCCTATTACAAATATTCTTCGCTCAGGCGGCGAAATCTTGAGCCGTGATGAAATTGTCAAAGTGGCTAAAGAGCTTTTGGCGAAATAATTTAGTAGCGCAATTAAAATCGGCAAGTCGCTCGCCAAGAAGCGACACATGCGAATATGGATGATGAAATGCATATAGCCGCAAATTGCATTTTGAGTGAACTATATTCGGCAAGGCGGCAGAATGGAGATTTATGGAGAAGATATATAAACGTCCTAATGGTATCAAAAAAGACGCTGTGGCGGGATATTGTCCTGGATGTATGCACAGCACAATCCACAAGCTTATGGCTGAAGTCCTTGATGACCTAGGTGTGCTTGATAAAGCGGTTTTCCTTGTCGGCGTTGGATGTTGCGGACTTGGGAATATGTACATGGACATGGACAATGTAAACTGCGCACATGGTAGAGCCTGTGCAGTGGCAACTGGTCTAAAACGCTCAAATCCCGAATCAGTGGTATTCACATATCAAGGAGACGGTGACCTTGCGGCAATTGGACTTGCAGAGACAATTTCTGCTGCTAATCGCGGTGAAAACTTCACTGTTATTTTTGTAAATAACAGCACATATGGTATGACTGGCGGTCAAATGGCTCCAACAACTCTTGTTGGACAAAAGGCAACGACAGCTCCATATGGTAGAAAAGTTGAAGAGCATGGATACCCAATTCACATGAGCGAAATTCTATCTCAATTACCAGCAGTGGCATATGTTGAGAGAACGACATGTACAACAGCTGCAAATGTACTCAAAACAAAGAAGGCGATGAAAAAAGCATTCAAAAATCAAATTGACGGAAAAGGTTTCTCAATTGTTGAAATCATGAGTAACTGCCCAACAAACTGGGGAATGAGCCCACTTGACAGCCTTAAATACATGAACGAGCAAACACTTGTTGAGTTCCCACTCGGTGTGTTTAAGGATATCGACGCACAATAGGCAACATGCTAAAAAATAAATAACGGAGGATTTACCATATGGAAAGAAGCATTTTGGTTGCAGGCTTTGGCGGTCAAGGTGTAATGACCCTTGGACAGCTCATATGCTATACTGCAAGCGATACAACAGATAAAAATGTGACATATTTTCCAAGCTACGGCTCGGAGCAACGTGGTGGTACTGCTAACTGCTATGTCGTTGTTAGTGACGATAATGTAGGCGCACCTGTTACGGATAAGGTTGATGACTTAATTGTCATGAATGATCCCTCCCTTGCAAAATTCACACCAAAAGTTAAAGAGGGCGGCGTAATTTTTGTTAACTCAAGCATTGTGACAAGTGAATGTCAGCGCAAGGACGTTAAAATCGTGGAAGTGCCTGCAAATGATCTTGCAACAGAGCTTGGAAGCACAAAAATTGCGAATGTGCTCATGGTTGGCGCATATATTGGATATACAGAACTTCTTCCTGAGGAGAATGTTCTAGCAACTGTCCTTAAGAAACTTGCAAGAAAAGCAGAGTTCGTAGATATGAACAAAGCAGCCTTTGCAAAAGGACTTGAGATTGGCAGAGCGGCAAGATAAATAAAATAGTTTGTTATAGGTATGGGGGTCACCCATACCTATAACCGTATCTAAAACAATAATATTTAACATGAGGTGTATGTTATGTCAAAGTATCAAAACGAGTACAAAGCGAAATTAATGAGCGCAGAGCAAGCAGTTCAAACAGTTTTACCAAAGAAATCACTGATTGCCTTCGGCGCATTTGCACAGGAGCCCAAAGAGGTATTAAGTGAACTCCACAAGGCATATGACTATATTGATGAGGCGCAACTATATGGAGTTTGCAACAATGACTATCCGTATATGAGTGATGAGAGTTATAATGATAAGTTCTTTACAAATGTGTATTTCATGGGAGCGGGTGGACGTAAAAATTACCCAAATGGAAGAATTTCATTTATTCCAATGCATCTTCACGGCGCATATTCAAGATATGCGGAGGAGTACACACCAAATGTAGTAATCTCTTGCTCGACCCCAATGGATAAGCATGGATATTTTAATTTCACATGCGGTGGCTGGGAGAGCATGTGGGTGAAAAATGCGAAAGTTATTGTGGAGATTGTCCCTGACATGCCAAGAATTCCAGGCGAATTTCAAGTGCATATTTCTCAAGTTGATGCAATTGTCGAGACGACAAGAAATCTTGGAACCTTAGCAGCAGCACCGATAACTGATACAGATAAGAAAATTGGAGAGCTTGTGGCTTCACTAGTTGAGGACGGATCGACTATCCAACTTGGAATTGGAGCGCTTCCTGATGCTTGTGCAAAAGCACTTGTCAATAAAAAAGATCTTGGTGTGCATACAGAAATGGTAACATCTTCTATGGCAGAGCTTGCAAATCTTGGCGTAATTACAAATGAGCGCAAGACATTGCATAAGAATAAGTTTATCGGTGCATTTTGCTATGGTGACCGCGCTCTCTATGACTATCTTGATGAAAACCCATCTGTGTATTTCATGTCCACAAACTATGTAAATAATCCATTTATCATTGCACAAAATTATAGAATGGTGAGTATAAACACCTGTATGGAAGTTGACCTCACAGGGCAGATTGCGAGTGAGGCAATTGGTACGAGAATGTTCTCGGGTACAGGCGGTCAAAACGACTTTGCAGAGGGTGCAATTCACTCTGATGGCGGCAAATCAATCATTGCAATGCACTCTGCCGCAACAAAGAAAGATGGCACAAGATACAGCAAAATCAAATCAATGCTAACTCCGGGTGCAGCTGTTACAATGACAAGAAATAACATTGATTATATCGTGACTGAGAATGGCATTGCGAAAATGAAAGCTCGCACAATTAAGGAGAGAGTTGAAGAACTTGTAAAAATTGCGCATCCTGAATTTAAGGAAGAGCTGATAGCGGATGCTAAAAAATATCAAATTTGGTAAGGAGAAAATATGAAAGTTCTAGTAATCAACCCAGGAGCAACCTCGACAAAAATTGCTGTTTTTGAAGAGGCAAATGAAGAATTTAAGCTAAATATTGATCACCCTGCAAGCGAGCTTGCACCTTTTGCGAGGGTAATCGATCAAAAGGAATTTCGCAAAGGTATCATCGCAGACGCCCTTGAAAAAGCAGGATTTAAGATGGCTGACTTTGACGGATTTGTCGGACGTGGAGGACTTCTTCGCCATATTTCCTCTGGGACATATGCGGTAAATGATCTTGCAATTGAAGACATGACCAATGCGTCATTTGGTGAGCATGCATCAAATCTTGGTTCGGTGCTTGCTAAAGAGTTTGGAGATGCAAACGGCAAGCCTGCATTTTTTGTTGACCCTGTGTCAGTGGATGAATTTGAAGATGTGGCAAGGGTGAGCGGATATGCTAAATTCCCAAGGCTAAGCTTCTTCCATGCACTTAATCAAAAGGCGATGGCAAGAAAAGCGGCTGAAAAAATCGGCAAGAAATATGAGGACTTGAACTTGATTATCGTGCATATGGGTGGCGGAATCTCCGTTGGTGCACATAAAAAAGGACGCACTGTTGATGTCAACAATGTGCGTGACGAGGGTGCGTTCTCTATGGATAGGGGCGGCTCAATCCCTGTTAATGCCATTATAAATATGTGCTTCTCTGGAATGACTAAAGATGAGATTAAATCTGAAATTGGTAGTCGTTCTGGTATATTCTCATATCTTGGCACACGTGATTTCAGAGAGGTTGAGGGAAATGCGTTTGACAAGGGCGACGAGAAATCAAAGCTGGTTTTCGATGCATTTGTATATCAACTTTGTAAAGATATTGCGGCGATGTCATCAGTTATGTTAATGGATGTGGATGCGATTGTTCTTACAGGTGGCATGGCGAACAGTAAAAAACTGTGTGCAGCAGTTGAAGAGCGAATTGGAAAAATTGCTCCGCTAATGATTTTCCCAGGCGAAGCTGAAATGGAAAGCCTTGCGGCAGGAGCACTTCGTGTGCTACATGGCGAGAGTGCAAAAGAATATAAATAGAAGGAGAAGACAGATGAATTCAATTGAACAAATTGTTCAAGCTGCAAGTGGCAAAATGAGTGGCGTGATTGCAGTTGCGGCGGCTCATGACCATGAGGTGCTTGAGGCGACAGTGTCCGCAAAAAAACTTGGAATTTGCAACCTTATTTTAGTTGGCATTGCAAGCAAAATCGAAGAAATCCTAAAAGAGCTTGGCGAGAATCCGAGCGAATATGAAATCATCGACAGCGCTGATGATGCAGAGAGTGCGACAATAGCGGCGGCACTTGCTGCTGATGGAAAAGCTACATTTATCATGAAAGGGCTCATGGGCACAGCAGATATCATGAGAGGCGTGCTAAAAAATGAAGGACTTAAGACAGGGAGACTTCTAAGCCATGTAATGGCATATGAAATCCCTGCGGCTAAGCGCATGTTTCTTATTTCTGACGGCGGAATGAACACTTTCCCTGACCTAGCGGCGAAAGCGGACATCCTTGAGAATGCGGCGATTGTGGCACAAAAGCTTGGCAAGACAGAAATCAATGCGGCGGCTATATGCGGTGCAGAGGTGGTTAATCCGAAAATTCAATCAACAGTTGATGCGGATGAGCTTACAAAAATGACTGACCGCTGGGCGAAGTATAATATGAATGTTTTTGGGCCTGTTGG